>DATASP010000021.1:0-2721 GCA_036269155.1 Candidatus Udaeobacter sp. | reverse complement strand
ATCGCCGTGATGAAGGGCTTTGGATCGCGTCCGGCAGCCAATTCGTAATGGCCGCGTTCTCCTGTCAAAATCGGCCAGCAGCGCCCTACGCCGGTCCCGTCAAAGGCGCTCCCATCATCCTTCTGGCCATAGCCATCATGGTTGTAGCGGCGCCAGCCCGGACCTTGTGGCAGATCATGTTTGAGCACGCGATCGATCACTTCGATTGAGTCGCAGATGATGGGATCGTTCGGGTCGCGAATGCCGAACCGCACCAGATGAAGAAAATCGCCGCTGACCACATTTCGCGCCGGATGCAACCCACCGCCGTTGGCGATCTGAATCATTGTCGTGTTCGGATCGGCATGAGGATCGGGGTTGCCTGGGTCAGTTGGGTTGATGCGAATGTAGTGACGAGGAAAACCTTCTGCCAGCTCGCCGCGCGTAGTGACCGTCCATTCTTCGAGGTGCGCGGCCAGCCAGTCGGCATACGCGAAGATAAAATCTGCAACACCCGTTTTACCGTATTCCTTGGCCCAGTCCGCCGCGCAGACGAGAGCCGCAATGACAGTTGCGAGTGTCGAAGGTGAATAACCAGCGTTTTCCTCCCAGCGGTCCTGGCTGGTGACTGGCCCTTGCAAAATCAGGTCTGCCGCGGCGCGCACAATCATGACGCGAGGACTAAAGAGGCCGAGCGCGTCTTGCTTGTGCAAACGCCACGCCAGCAATATCGGGAAAGCAATCTGGTCGAGCTGTAGCCCCGACCAATAAGCGGTACCATCGATCCAGCTGTTTTGTGGAAAGCCACCGTCCGGCCGCTGAATGGCCGCCAGCCAGATTAACGCGCGCAGCGGTGTGCTTGTCTGACCCGTGGCGAGCAGCGCTGTCGCACTGTGCACCAGATCGCGAGTCCAAACGAGATGGTAACCGCCCAGATCACTATCTCCCTTCGTTTCGCCCCAGGGAATGCTCATCGAGGCTACGATTGCGCCCTGAAAGACTTTGTCTTCATGCGCCAGTAACACGCAACGGCTCAACCGATACATTCCGCCGCCGTCGGACGTGTCAGCGCTGAAGTCGAATTCGGGATTCACTAGAGCCCGTTGCCATTGCCGGATATACGCCTGGCGATTAGACTCAAACGGCTCGGCCATCGACTGGAACAACTTCGTGGCTGCGCTTTGGTAGCTTCGACCGAACGCAACGGCAATGGTGAACTCGCCTCTATTAGCGAGATCGACTTCGCCTGTAGCTGCGATGTTGCCGTTCACGGCTGCCTGAAACTCCCAGTCCATTTTGAAATTGTGCATCAAGTCCTGCCAACCATCACTAAAACCGACATAGCCGACGGACCGGCGAGAGAAACCGCAACTGCACGCCATGAGGAGGTGAACATTTTCGCGCTGAGCGTGAACGAGTTTGACAGCACCGATTTCGGAACACCATCCAGAGTTGCCCGCGCCACGTCCGGCTATGTGAGGAGCGAGCAACGCGTAGAGGCGCAGCTTGCCCCGTAGCGATTCATCGAATACCTCGAGTCTTGTGTGCACAAGCAACACCGACAGGTGCGGATCGCTAAGCACATATTTTACCAGACGGTAGCGGCCGCGGGGCTCTGAATTCGTGAGACGATAAAAAAGGCAATCGCGCGCCGGGTATTCGATAAGATGATTGAGATCGCGCTTTTCTTCGTGGCAAAACGTTTCGCCGTCGCTGATGAGAAACTGAAAGTCGCGGGTGTTTGGTCGATCGACGTGCGGGTAGTAAATCTCGTTGAGGATTCCGTGGCTGAGCGTGAACCAGACACGGCAACTTGTATGGTAGGCCGTGCCAACGCCTTCTTTTGCGCTGGAGGTCCAACGCGGCTCGATCCCCGGCGCACCAAAGGCGACTTTATTCTCAGGCGAATTCATCTTTTACGTGGCCAGATCAAAGCGCCAGCTTTTGATCTGCGCCGCGATGTTTTCAGCTGACGGCGCACCAATCGCGCGCGTCATTCTGTGGACTCTGTTTATCCGTGTGATCCGCGTCATCCTCGGTCGTCTGCTTTCGTGGTCATCCTCGCTGCCGCTTGAGTGCATTCAACCGACGGAGGCACTGCGTGTTACCGTCGCAGAGACGTATTTCGCATCCTCGAGAGGAAACTTCCGCAGTTCCACCGTCACTTTCTGTATGGGAAAAGTTTTCAGTAAATGCGCTGCAAGCAGATCGGCTAACGTCTCGATAAGATTGACCGATTGATCGCGCACGAAACTCTTCGTTTCCTCAGCCACCGCTGAATAGTTCACGGCTTTGTGAATGTTGTCGGCCAGGTCGCGGACTTGCTGATACGGCCAGAAGGAAATGCTGACAGTTAATCGTTGTGGAGCGGCGCGCTCTTGTTCCGGAACTCCGATATGCGTGGAGACCTCGAGTTGGTCGATGTGAACTTCGTCGCAAAAACGGTAGGACTCGTTGGACACTGAGCAAGATTAACGCACCGCCCGTGAGGACGACAACGTGTTTTCCGGTGTAGAGGACGATTGTGGACAATCGTCGCTACCTTGACGGCACGACCTCCGCGTCGAGGTTGCTCGGGCAATGAAAACGGTCTGGCGGGTTTTTTCTTATCTTAAGCGGTATCCATGGATAGCTGCGGGAACGTTGACTTGCGCGATCCTGAGTACGCTAATGGTGATCGTTTTTCCTGCGGCAGCGAAGTGGATCATTGACGACGTGGTGAGGGCGAACCGGCCAGACAAA
>DATASP010000020.1:0-4394 GCA_036269155.1 Candidatus Udaeobacter sp. | reverse complement strand
CCGGAATTCACGAAAGACACCGAGTTTAATTCGGTTGAGGCAAACCGAATCAAGGACGCAGGCGGAGAGGCAATCACGACCCGCAAAGATCCTTTGCCTACCGCAAACGAGCGAAAAGCGGCCCTGGGTTATTGAGTGACCAGGGTACCGGTCCGGGATCACCCGTAACTTTAGCCAAAGTGCGGCTGAGACTCCGAAAGCGTTCGCGCGCGGGCAGCCTGCTATATTTTTTTATCTTGCGCCAGTTTGATTCCCAACTCGCGCAACTGACGGGGGTCGACTTCGCTTGGTGAACTGGTCATCAGATCCATTCCGCGATTGTTTTTTGGAAATGCGATGACGTCGCGGATGCTTTGTTCGCCGCAGATCAGCATGACGATCCGATCGAGACCGGGCGCGATGCCGCCGTGCGGCGGCGCGCCGAGCCGCAGCGCCCGGAGCAAATGCCCGAATTGGGATTGCTGATCTTCCGGCCCGATACCGAGCGCTTCGAACATTTTCTCCTGCAGCTCCGGCTCGTAGATTCGCATGCTCCCGCCGCCGATTTCTACCCCGTTCAAAACGACGTCGTAAGCATCGGCGCGAACATCCGGGAATTTCTTCGCCTCAAACAGCGGCATGTCCTCCGCTTTCGGTCGCGTGAAGGGATGATGCATTGCGTTCCACTTGTTTTCCTCAGGACTCCATTCGAATAACGGAAAGTCGGTGACCCAGAGAAAGTCCCATTCCGGCGCGCCCGGCGGTCGCGCCCTACCATGCAAGTCCTGAATCTCTGCGATGCGCAGCCGTAATCGGCCAAGCACTTCAGAGGCGATCTCCCATTTGTCTGCGGCGAAAAAGATGCAATCGCCTTCCTCAATATTGAGTTTCGACCGCAGCGCCTGCTTTTCGGTGTCGGAGAAAAATTTTACAATGGGCGATTTCCATTCGCCGTTCTCGATCTTGATAAAGGCGAGTCCCTTTGCGCCGTGCAATTTTGCAATTTCAGTGAGCTCGTCAGCCTGGCCAATCGTGATTCCTGCAAAGCCCTTCGCGTTGATTGCTTTCACTACGCCACCTGCATCAAGCGCGTTACGAAAAACTTTGAAACTGCTTTCGCAGAAGACTTCACCTAGATCGACCAGTTCCATTCCAAAACGCCGATCTGGTTTATCGCTACCGTATCTGCCGACCGCTTCCTTATAGGTAAGCCGATCGAACGGCGTTTTGATCTCGATGTTAAGCGCAGCCTTGAAAATTACCGCCAGCATTCCTTCAGTAATTTCGAAAATGTAGTCGGGCGTGACGAACGACGCTTCGATATCGATTTGGGTAAACTCCAGTTGCCGGTCGGCGCGCAAATCTTCGTCGCGAAAACATTTAGCGATCTGAAAATATTTCTCCACGCCGGCTACCATCAGCAGTTGTTTGTATTGCTGCGGCGCCTGCGGGAGCGCGTAAAACTTTCCCGGCATATGCCGGCTTGGAACCAAAAAATCACGCGCGCCTTCTGGCGTGCTCTTGGAAAGAATTGGCGTTTCCACTTCGACAAAGCCCTGGCTGTCGAGATAATCGCGCGTTGCCTTTGCGACCCGATGACGCAGGCGCAGATTACGTGCGAGACGTGGCCGCCGGAGATCGAAATAGCGGTGCGTCATTCGTAAATCTTCATTCTGCGGCTCAGCGTCGAGCGGGAACGGCAGCGTGTCGGCCCGATTTAAAATTCGCAGCTGATTGGGAATGATTTCAATATCGCCTGTGGCGAGGTTCGGGTTCTCTGTGCCTGGCAGCCGCGCAGCAACCCGACCTGAGACTTGAATTACGTCTTCGCTACGCAATGTATGCGCCTGCTTCGCAAGCTCCGCATTTTCCTCAGGCCGAAAAACAACCTGGGTCAATCCCTCACGATCGCGCAGATCAATGAAAATCACCCCGCCGTGATCGCGCGTGACATTTACCCAGCCCGCAAGCGTGACCTCCTTGCCGATGTCTGTCTTGCGAAGTGAATTGCAATTGTGCGTGCGGTACATGCGATGCCGAGAATACGGGCTCACTCTGGGCGAAGTGGACAACCGCGCAAGCGATTACGTTCTGGGGAGCACAGGCTGCCAGCCTGTTCTTTTCGGCAAGCTGCCGAAAAGCTCTTTTCAACCTGCCGTTCGGTAAGGATTTGCAACGCGCTGTGACTGGTCGGCAAGCTGCCGACCACGACAGGCTGGTAGCCTGTGCTCCCCAGAGCTGCGTGGGCCTAGCGGAGGAGAGATTCCACGCGTGACATAAAGTCGTCTTTTTGGACGAGCTGCTGCTCGCCGGTGGTCATGTCTTTTATTTTCAATTGTGGCCATTCGTCTCCGAACAACACCGCGACGCAGGCGCCGAGCTGCTCGGCGGTTTGGAATTGCTTGCCGACCTTTTCGTTCGTCAACGGATAATCGACGAGAAAACCGCGGTCGCGAAGTTGCTGAATTTGTGTCACCGCGTCGGCACGGCGTTCTTCCTTTGCGATCACAATGTAGATGTCGATTTTCCTGTCGTTCGTAATTGCTTTCTGCATCGCTTCACGGGCTTGTGGGATTTCGTTGATCAATTCGCCGAGCACGACGTCGCCCATGGCGAAACCGAGCGCGGGCATTGAAACGGCGCCATCGCTAAGTTGCGCGATCAAATTATCGTAACGGCCGCCGCCGGCAATCGCGCGAAATTTTCCGGCGCGGTCGAACGCCTCAAAGACGATGCCGGTATAGTAAGCAAGCCCGCGAACGATCCCGATATCGATCGCCACGAAATCCGCCAGTCCGCGTCCGCGCAGAGCATCTAACAATTTGCCGAGCTTCTGACTTTTTCCGCCGCTTTTCAGAGTCGCAAAGACAGGCTCGGCGAGGTCGCCCAGCTTTTCGGCGGTCTTCTCGCGCGGTTCGCGCCCAAATTTGTCAATGGCCTGCAGAAATTCGTCCCATCCTTCCGCCGGCACATCTTTTTCACCGAGAAAATCTGTCCAGAATTCGCGGTCGCTGATTCGGACGACAAAATCTTTTTCGGTGAATCCGAATGCACGCAGAATGTCAATGCAGAGCGCGACCAACTCGATATCTGCCTCGAGATCCGATTCGCCGACGATGTCGCAATTCAACTGAAAATGCTCTCGGAGGCGACCGCGCTGTTGTTTTTCGTATCGGAAGAATTGCCCAATGGAAAACCATTTGAGCGGTTTTCTAAATTCACGTTCGTGCGCGGCAACCACGCGAGCTAGCGTAGGTGTCAGTTCTGGCCGCAGCGCGATTTCGCGTTCGCCTTTGTCCGTAAAATTGAAAAGCTGGTCGACAATTTCCGCGCCGCTCTTTTTCTTGTATAGCTCGGTGGCTTCGAGCACGGGGCCTTCCCATTCGACAAACGCGTACCGACGGGCCACTTCACGCCAGCGGGTGAAGATGTAATTACGCTTTGCACAGTCTTCAGGGAGGAAATCACGAAATCCGGGTAAGCTCTGCATAATAAACGTGTTACGTTGCTCCGCAGCCCGAGAACGGGTTACGCCTCGGGATGCGACCATACGAGGCAGACGTTACGATATCAGGGCGTAACTGAAGAAACTCAGGCTTCAAGGCGCCGAGGACATACATGATGCAGAACATCCAGTTAATGAAAGCAGAGGGACAAACATGAAACAAACCGGATTGAAGAAAATCTTAGCAGCCGTAGCGATCTACGCAGCTGCCGTTGGATTAGCAATCGCACAGCAGACAACAACGACGACTACCACAGATCCTGTGACAGGCACGACCACAACTCAGCGGACAACGACCAGCTCTGTGGGCAATATCGTAACCTACACGCCGGATTCGGATTACTTTACATTCCGAACAGCGGCAAATGCAGCACCCGTCCGTTATTACTACACGAAGGACACGACCGTCGTAGACCCGGAAGGTCGGGTTGTAAAGTGGTCGACCATTCGTCCAGACCTGCCGGCGACCATCTATTATTCAACTGTGGGCGACCGGGTCGTGGTGCGGAAAGTTGTGCTGACCCAGCCTGCCACGATTATCAAGCGCGAGGAAACGACCACCACCACAACGACAAGGCCGTAACGCGCGAGTCGGTTGCGCTGCCCGAAAATTGCGGCCCCTCGAGTTGGGCAACCATTGATCGAGTTTTGCAGCGTTTTGGAGTGCGGCGACATGTCGCCGCTTTCAAAGCGCGGACATGTCCGCGCACTCCAAATTTCCGGTCGATAACCTTCTTCTCCCGGGCAATTTCGCGAACTGTCCGTCCGGTCTTGGCGCTCTCTTGCGCAATTTCAGCAGCCCGATCATAACCGATCTTGGGCGCGAGTTTCCCGTTGCCCCTTCTCGCGTAAATTTGCAGCGCATGGCTGCATCAAGAAAAGAGAAACCGGATTTGCAAAAGAAAGTGCA
>DATASP010000019.1:0-16050 GCA_036269155.1 Candidatus Udaeobacter sp. | reverse complement strand
TCATCTGTGGCTGAATGTTAAGTGCGGGAATCGTCGGGCTGCCAAACGTCGGTAAATCGACGCTTTTCAATGCCCTTACGCGCACCCACAAGGCGCCGGCAGAAAATTACCCATTCTGCACGATCGATCCGAACGTCGGGGTCGTGACGGTACCCGATCCGCGATTGGCGAGAATTACGCAGATTTCCCGGTCAAGAAAAATCACGCCGACAGCCATCGAGTTTGTCGACATCGCGGGGCTGGTCAAAGGCGCGAGCACAGGCGAAGGCCTTGGTAACCAGTTTCTCCACCACATTCGCGAAGTGGACGCGATTGTGCAGGTCGTGCGTTGCTTCGAAGACAGCAATGTACATCATGTCAACGCAACGATTGATCCGATCCGCGATATTGAAGTGATTAATACAGAGCTTGCTCTTGCAGACCTAGCTTCTTTGCAGAAACGGCGTGACCGATTACAAAAGCAACTCCACGCGGGTGACAAAACGGCAAACATCGAAAACTCCATCATCGAGACCCTGTCGACACACCTGGATGCTGGAAAGCCCGCGATCACCGCGGAATTGAGCCCGGACGAAAAAGCAATCGCACGCGGATTCTTTCTGCTCACATCAAAGCCAACGATCTTTGCCTGCAACGTGGCCGAATCCGATTTGGCCGCTGTAGCCGGCATCGTTGATGCCGGCCGGAATAAAGCACCGCAATCACCTGAAACCGGGATCACCGATCCCCGCTACAACGCCACCGCGCGGCATGTCGATGCTGTTCAAGATTACGCACGCCATCATTTTGCCACCGAAGCGGTGGTGGTTAGCGCACAGATCGAAAGCGAACTGGTCGATCTCGGCGAGCAGGAGGCACTGGAGTATCTGCACGGGCTCGGCGTCAACGATAGCGGCGTCCATGAGCTCATCCGCGCGGTGTATCACTTGCTCGGCCTGCGCACTTTTTTTACCACGGGCGAAAAAGAGACGCGCGCATGGACCATTCACGCGGGGGACAAGGCACCCTCCGCCGCCGGAACGATTCACTCGGATTTCGAGCGCGGTTTTATTTCCGCGGAAACCATTTATTACGATGATCTCGCTGCGCTCGGTTCGTTCGCCAAGGCTCGCGAAGGGGGCAAGCTGCGGCTGGAAGGAAAAGACTATGTTGTACGCGACGGCGACGTGATTCTCTTCCGATTTAACGTGTAACCGAACACCGAAATATCCTCACCTCAATCCTTTCGACGCTCCTCCCCGGTCGCGACCCGTGAGAGCCGAACGCGAAGCGCCTGGTAAGAGTTCAGCCGTTCATTCGCCGAAGTACAGAATCCGGCCGCAATTTTCGCAGCTTACGATTTCTTTTCCCGCTCTGACTTGCGCCGCGGTGTCAGTCGTTACTTTCATGTGGCAACCGGTACAAACGCCATGCTCGATGGCAACAACAGCCGCGTCCCCCTTGCTTTTGAAGAGACGTTCGAAGCGACCGAGCAAATCCTCATCAATTTTTCCCGCCAACTCCAAGCGCTCCCTACTTAATGCTTGTAGCTGCGACTCCAAAGCTTTCGATTTTTCCTCCAGGTCAGCTGTTTGCCGCGCGATCGAGTTTTGAGCTGCGGCTGCTTTCTTTTCTTCTTCAGCCAAGTCTGCCTTGACCTTGTCGGCGAGCACCATCAGTTCCAACTCGTCGTCCTCTATTTTCCGAATTTCATTTTCGTAACGCTCGATCTCGTGCCCGATTGCCCGAAATTCCTCATTCTTGCGCGTCTGATATTGCTGGGTCTTGAGCCGTGAGATCGTCTCGGTGCGCGTCCCAACGTCCAGCTCAAGTCTCTTGCGATCGATCTCCACCTGTCGCGCTCTCTGCTTAAGGCCTTCCACACTCGCCTTGCTTGCTGCCAATTGCGCTTCCAAGCTGCTGCGCCGGAGCGGCACAGTCTCAATTTCGGTCCGAATCTGTCTGATCTTTTGGTCTCGATCCTGCAGAATGAGCAGTTGTTCCAATTCGGAATGCACGCGCGGTGAAGTTATTGATTCAGCGGAGCGCCGTCAATCACTGCCCGGTGGCCTCAATTTGATTGAAGGCGGTGAGAACTTGCTCAGGCCGCGCACGAACCGCGATGTTTTCGCTGAGCTTGACCCAACGAACGATTCTGCTGGAATCGATCAGAAATTCAGCGGGTCGTGCGATATCCGCGCCTTTTGGCCCCGCCCCGCGATGCAGCACATCGTAACGGCGAATCGCTTCGGCTTTAGCATCGGAAAGTAACGGGAATGTATAGCCGCTTTTTTGCGCTTGCCGCCGGTTAATGTCGGGTGGATCGACGCTAATACCGACGACGCGGATGCCGCGCGCATCGAACTCCGAAAGCTTTTGCTGGAAACTCCGCAACTCGGAGTTGCATAATGGTCACCAGAAACCGCGATAGAAAATCAGGACAACGCCTTTTGATCCAGAAAGTAAATCGCCCAAGCCGACTGGCTGCTCGTTTTGGTCAAGCAACATGAAGTCCGGCGCTGTTTGCCCGACATGTGGTGCGCCCGTCGAAGCTGGTACCTGCCGCAGTTCGTAAAAAATTACATAAGAAAACAAACCAATTATCACCACGCTTAAGAGCGTCAGAATCGAGCCAAAGATTTTTCCGCGATAAGCCCGGGGACTGCCAAACGCCCGGACCAGGCCCACAACGAGCAAAATTCCACCGGAGCAAAACAGAATAAGATTTGCCCACGGAAAATCTCGCGTGACAGGAAAACGCGCGAAGAATGTGTAGCTGAAGAACCCAGCCAGCACGAAAAGAAAACCGATCCAGAGCGACCAATTCCAGTGTCGTTTCATGTCGATCTTGCAGTGGCCATTCGCAAGATCCACCGGTAGAGCAGGAATGCGATAACCGCGAACGCGAGCCCGCCGATAAAGACCCCGGCTATCTCAAATCCAGGACCCACCAAGCCGAGTGGCGCAGCCTTGCCAGAAAACACAACGATTGCGGAAAGGATAACGCCAATGATGCTCTCCCCGACGATCAATCCCGACGCGAGCAGCACGCCAAGCTGTTTTGTCGCTTCGGGCTTTGCCGTGCGATTTGCGCGTTGGTCGAAAAACCAGCCGACTATCGCGCCGACGACAATCATCAACGTGCTTTGCGTTGGCAGATAGATCCCGAGACCAACGGCCAACGGTGGAACGCGCATGTGTTTCGTACCGCGCGCAAGAATTTCGTCCAACAAGATGATGCCAATCCCTATGAATCCGCCGATCCGGATCAAGCTCCAGTCAATGTCTGCAGCTATAACGCCTTGAGCCAAAGAGGAAATCAGCCCCGCCTGCGGCGCCGGCAGCGGATGGGGACGCAACTCTGCTCCCGGTGCGCCGACAAAACCGTAAGCGTGATTCACCAGATCGAGCACCGGCGGAATCACAAAGGCGCCAGCAATGACACCGATGACCAGCGCCACCTGCTGTTTCCAAGGGGTCGCATCAACTAATTGACCGGTCTTGAGATCCTGAAGGTTGTTATTCGCGATCGCAGCAACGTTGAAAATGACTGCTGTAGTGAATAGAGCGAAGGCCATCAGTGATTTGGCTGCATCTGGTGGCACGTACGGTTTCAGGCCAATCACAAGTAGCAATGCAGCGCCGATCACCACCAGAATGCCAATTCCCGATAATGGGCTGTTAGACGAACCGATCAAGCCTGCCATGTAACCGCAGACCGCTGATACGAAGAAGCTCATCAACACGACGTACGCGACGCCGCCAATGATGAGCGTTGGGAGATGCGCACCGAGGCCGGTTTTGTTGCCGAAATAACCGAGTAGCCACCCGATCGGTAGCATACACCCCAGCGTGACAAGGCCTACAATGCCGATAGGGATATCGCGCTCGGTGATCGGGAGCGTGTCGGCTTTACCGGCTTTGCGCGCGCGTGAGGCAGCCATCGCGCTCGCCAAGCCGCTCGCAACAGGCTTCACCAACTTCAGCAGCGTCCAGATCGCCGAAACACCGATCGCGCCGGCGCCGACGAAACGCACTTTCGTGCTCCAGGTTTTCTGCGCGAGCGTGGCTGCAGCGGTTGTGAGATCGCCCGCGATGGCCGAAAAATGCGGAACGCCCCAACCCCAACCAATCAGCGCGCCAATCAACATCGCGATTCCAACTGAAAGACCGACCAGGTGCCCAATCGCAAGAAGCGCGAACGACAGCGCGAAATCATACCCGCTAACAGCGCCGCGTCTGCCAATTCGAAAAGTCTGCGCGACGTCTGCCGCGAAAATTTGAGTACCAACGATCACCGCGAAGACGGCGGAAACGATCGCTCCCCAGAGCACCGCGAGCAGACCGGCGCGGCCGTGTTCTACCTCGGACGCCTGGGCTGAGTCGCCGCTGCTGCCAACCTTCAGCACTTCAGCGCAAGCGACGCCTTCCGGATACGGTAAGTCGGAAGTCGTCACCAGTGCGCGACGCAGCGGGATTGAATACATAACTCCCAGAATTCCGCCGAGCGCGCAGATCCAAAACGAGGTCCAGAACGGAAATTCCGTCCAATAACCGATCATGATCAAACCCGGCAACACAAAGATGATGGACGACAGTGTCCCCGCCGCGGACGCGACGGTTTGCACAATGTTATTTTCTTGAATCGTCGCATCGCGGAAACTGCGCAGCATTGCCATCGAAATCACTGCCGCCGGGATCGAGGTTGAAAAAGTAAGACCAGCCTTAAGGCCGAAGTACACATTCGCCGCCGTGAACACCAGCGTGATGATGACGCCAATGATTATACCGCGGACGGTGAGTTCTTTGCGTGTTTGTTCGCGGCCGTTCACGAGGTGCGCAGGATATGTTGAATTCGCGAAAACGGTCAAGCCGCTTACTTCGGCCTCGTAGTTGCGTCCAAGCGGGGCGACGGCAATTAATGGGCGCTAGCGGCGAACGTTTGCCGGTCAACACGTTGCGTTCGGCTCCCAGATTAGAACATCTCTACCGGCGAAACCGGTCGGCTTAGTGCGTCGCGCACCTTGGCGCGTTCTTCACCTAAGACATCGACTCGAAGATCCCAGACTTCACGATCGATCTTCTGAAACGCGCGTTCTGAAAATTCGTCAGGTGGCGTAAGATTTTTCTTGAAGCGCGCGATACTCGCGAGCGCGCGGTTGATTTGATCAGCGGGCAACGTGCCTAAAATTCGTCGCACATTGTCGATCTCGGGAATCCGGTGGCAAATCATAACGAGATCATTTCCTGCCATAACGGCGAGGCGAATTGTATCCTCCAGCGTGTAGCCGGTGAGGATTGCACCCATGTCAAGATCGTCGGTCATAGCCAGGCCGTTAAACCCAAATTCGCCGCGGAGCAGATTGGTGATCACACGTCGCGACAGGCTCGCCGGAGTTTTCTCCGTTTCCAAGCATGGATACCACCCATGACAGATCATCATGCTGTCCACGTTGTTTGCGACCTGGCGGAAAACGGCCAACTCGTTTTGGTCCAGTTCTTCGCGGGTGCGATCAATCCGCGGCAATTGATAATGAGCGTCTGACGTTGCAGCGGAATAACCAGGGAAATGTTTGCCGCAGCTCGCGATCCCCTGCTCTCTCATCGCCTGGTTGAACGCGCCGGCATTTCGAATGACCTCTTGAACAGTTCTACCGTAGCAACGGCCGCGTAATGAATTTTCCGCCTCGTCATCAAATGAAATGTCGAGAACTGGACACAAATCCAAATTGAATCCGAAAAGACGCAGCAAACGCCCGGTAATGTCACCGTGGCGCGTGATCAGATCTACATCGTCCGTCTCGCGCAGTTGTTGTGCATTTGGCGGTTCGCTGCCGATCCGGCGTAATCGCGAAACGCGACCGCCTTCCTGATCGACGGTAATGATCGGTTCGACTTCGCTCACGTCGCGTAAATCGTCGATAAGCTTTCGCAGTTGCGCGGCGTTTTCGAGGTTGCGGCCAAAAAGAATAAACGCCCCTGGTTGCACCCGCCGAAATAACTGCGCAGTCTCGACGTCCAGTTCCTTGCCCGGAACGCCAATCATAATGAGTTGACCCAGGGAATCGTTCTTCATGAAGCGCACAGGTTAATGCGCAAGGCTCAATATTCAACGGCTGTGATTGCGAGCGTCTTCGCGCCATAGACTTGCCGAAGCCGGGTTGAGCGTTGAGCGTTGGGCATTGAAAAAGATTGGCATTTATGGCGGCACATTCGATCCGGTTCATCACGCGCATTTGATTCTCGCCCGCGTCGCGCTCGAAACGCTCAATCTGGATGAGATAATTTTTGTGCCCGCTGCAATTTCCCCTCTCAAGAAGACCGCTCCCGTTGCGAGCGGCGAACTACGATTGGCAATGTTGCGGGCAGCGATCAAAGGCGAGCCAAAGTTTGTGTTGGACGATTGCGAGCTGCGTCGACCCCCACCTTCGTACACAATCGATACCGTTAAGGAAGTACGGCAAGACCACAGGCATACGGCGATCTACTGTTTGATCGGCGAAGATAACGTGCAGACCCTAAAAAAATGGCATCGTTTTGACGAACTGGAAAAAATGGTCAATTTCGTTATTCTCGATCGCAAAGGTCAGCCACCTGCCAGCTCTTATCCCGTCATTGATCGGAAAATCGACATCTCGGCCACTGAAATAAGGAAGCGAGTTGCTTCCGGCCGGTCGATTCGCTATCTCGTACCGCCAGCGGTGGAAAAAATTATCAGTCGCGAGAAACTTTACCTGGAGCAACCGAAATAACCCCAGAAAACCTAGCAACTACCTGCGCGGAACTCGCCTCGAACAAAAAGGCGGAAAACATCGTTGTCCTGGATTTGCGCGGCATCTCGACATTTACAGATTTTTTTGTGATTTGCTCCGGCACGTCCGAGCCTCAGCTGAAAGCGGTCGCAAACGAACTGGAAACACGATTGAGAGAGGATCATTCGGTTCGGCCCGTCGCGGTTGATGGATTCCCCGCCAGCCAATGGATGGTGCTCGATTTCCTGCAAGTGGTTGTCCACATTTTTCACCGAGACAAGCGCGCTTTCTATAGCCTCGAAGATTTATGGGGCGACGCGCCGCGAATGCATTGGCAAACGACGGTGACACATTGATTGCCGCTGCTAATGCGCGGCTACATCGGTTAAGCCTCGCGTGTTGATCGGGACCACAAATCCCGAACGTCGCGCGGGTTTGGCGGCCAAAGCGAATTACTTGGGCGATGCCGCAGCTTTTGGCGGAGCCGCTGGAGTCGTTTTCGGCGCAGCCGCACCCTGCGGAGCAGCCGCAGCAGGCGTAGGAGGCGCCTTAGCGTCCAGCAGTTCTACCTCGAAAATCAGAGTCGCATTGGGGCCGATCTCAGGGCTCACGGAGCGTTCGCCATATCCAAGACTGGCCGGAACGACCACCTGATATTTTGATCCGACTTTCATCAGCTGAAGCGCTTCGGTCCATCCTTTGATGACGCCGTTGACTGGAAAGGTGGCGGGTTGCCCGCGCTTGTATGAGCTATCGAACTCAGTGCCATCAATTAAGGTGCCGCGATAATTCACCGTCACCATGTCGGTCGGTTTGGGCTGCGCTCCCGTTCCCTCTTTCTCGACTTTATATTCTAATCCGCTGGCAGTTGTTTTTACCCCGGGCTTCTTTTTGTTGTCTTCGAGGAACTTCGAGCCTTCGGTCTTGTTTTTGTCTCCCGCCTGCTTCTGTTTTTGTTCCATGTCTTTTTCAAATTGCGCCATGACTTCCTTGACCTGGTCTTGTGTTAGTTGCGGTTTACCGGTAATGGCGTCTTTGATGCCGGCGGCGAGGATGTCGGGATTAACGTCCACCTTCTGCTTGCTCAGATTGAATCCGATATTCATGCCAATGCTATAGCTGACCTTATCCTTCTGATCTTTCAGTTGTGGTGATTTCTCTTGCCCGAACAGTGGCAATGCAAGTAAGGATGCGCTGAGAATAACAATAAAATGCTTCATAAGATCGTGCTTCCCGCGACGGGTTTAGTTAAATTAATAGCCGCGGAAAGCCGAACGCTAATGGATAAAAGCCGCTCGTCAAGAAAACAGCAGTACTGGCTATTTAGACGCCATTATCTTTTGGTCCTATCGGTTATTAGCTGGACGATTGCTCTGTGGCCGCACCCAGCCAGCGCAATCACTCTCTCGCATGCTGACGCGCAGACGATCGGGAAAAGAATCTGGCAAAACGAGTGCAATGGAACCATTTCCGGGCTCACCGCATGGAATCAAGGCGAAGACTTTGCGTCGCTAGGCATCGGCCACTTCATCTGGTATCCCAGCGGGCGGCGCGGCCCGTTTGAAGAAAGTTTTCCCAAAGTCGTAAGTTTCATCTCGAAACGGGGCGCGAAACTGCCAACATTGCTCTTGCGTGGCGTTGAACAGCCATGTCCGTGGAATTCGCGCTCGGAGTTTCTTCGAGCGCAACACACAGTAGAAATGAACCAATTACGCCAGTTTCTCGTCGATACGATCGATCTTCAGGCTGAATTCCTTATTGCTCGGCTGGAAGGCGCTTTGCCTAAAATGCTCGCCGAAGCGGCGCCGACCGATCGAGCCAACGTACAGCAGCAGTTCGAGCGACTGGCAAGAACTCCACATGGGTGCTATGCCCTTGTCGATTATGTAAACTTTAAAGGCGAAGGCGTTCTCCACACGGAGCGTTATCAAGGTCAGGGCTGGGGCTTGCTGCAGGTCCTCGAAAGCATGCACGGCACTTCTGACGCTGCTGCGGTTGATGAATTTTCAAGTGCGGCGAAAGCGATATTGACCCGACGCGTGCACAACGCCCCGGCCCAAAGATATGAATCACGATGGCTTACTGGTTGGATTCGGCGCGTGAACAGCTACAGTGGCAGCTAATTTATGCGGGCAAAAGTTCTTATACTGGTCTGTGCGTTTTTTCTGACGGTTTTTACCTGTTCGATCAACGCTCAATTCCGACTCTTCGGACCGAGACAACCAAGGCCGACGCCACAACCAATGCGCAAAGCGTCGGAGTTTATTAGCAGACAGGCACCGCTGAAGGTGAATCAATCTTTACTCAAACAGGCGACGCCGGATAACACGCGCATTGTAGTGTCGATTCCCAAGCAGCGGGCTTACCTGATGATTGGCGAAAAGATCGTCGCCGATGGTCCGGTTTCATCCGGCAGACGCGGACACGAATCTCCCACGGGGCACCTACACGTGCTCGAGAAAGACCCGAACCATCACTCCAGCCTGTACGGCGACTTCGTGGACGGATCCGGGCGCGTGGTCCGCGGCGGAGTGAGCGCCAGGATCGATTCGGCTCCGAGTGGCACGCACTTCGCTGGCGCAGCGATGAGATGGTTCCTGCGGTTAACCGAAGACGGCGTAGGTATGCACATCGGAATTTTACCCGGATATCCAGCTTCGCATGGTTGCATCCGCCAGTCGGTCGATGGCGCAAAATTATTTTACGATTATGTGAAAGTCGGCACGCCCGTGGACGTGGGTGACTACTGAGCATCGCAAGGAATGACGGCCTGGGCAGCCGTCGATCTTAAACTTGACGGCTGGGAAGCCGTCACTCCTTAAGAATCTTCCGCCGCAAGAGATCGAGCGCGGATTGGGCCGCCAATTGTTTGAAGGTCTCCCGATCTACTGGGAAAAAGAACCTTTTCACAATAGTTTCCAAGTCTGCTGAAGCGAGGCCAATGTAAACCGTTCCCACCGGTTTTTCCGGGGACCCACCGGTTGGCCCGGCAATTCCAGTTGTCGCCAGTGCATAGTCGCACCCTGCACAGGCGCGGGCATGTTCGGCAAGCGTGCGCGCAACCAATTCGCTCACGGCGCCGTGTGTTTCGATGAGCTTTGGGTCCACGTTCAACATGTCGCTCTTCGCTTGATTAGCGTAACAAACGTAGCCAGCAATAAACGCGCTCGACGCGCCCGGCACGTTCGTAATCCGGTTCGCGATCAAGCCGCCCGTGCACGATTCTGCGGTTGCCAATGTTTGATTACGCTTTGTGAGCAGTTTGACGACGATTTCCTCCAAGGTTTCATCCGCTGTCGAGAAAATCGAAAACCCCAGTGCTGATCTGATGATGGTATCCGCTTGGTGGATTGCCTCCGGTTTTCCTATAATGCGCACATCCACTTCTCCGGGACGCGCACAGTAGCCGAGTTCAATCCCAGGAATCGCCAGAACTTTTTGGCCTATTGCTTCTTCGACGCTCGACTCGCCCGCCCCAGCGACCTTATAGACCCGTTGTTCGATCGCGGAACTTGGCACTAATGATTGCAAGAGCGGCATAACGTATTTTCGAAACATCGGCTGAAGCTCGCGCGGCGGTCCCGGCAAAACAAAAAGGTGCGGCGACGAAATGCGCGGGTTGATGTTGGCCTTCAAATAAAATCCCGGCGCACTTCCGTTTTCATTTGGGAGCACCTGCGCGCCCGCCGGAACATCGGCCTGACGGGCAATGCCCGCGGCCCATTTGATTCCGCGCAATCGAAGTCTCTGCCGGAGGGAAGTCAGCAATTGAGGATCCTGACGCAGTTCTAAACCTAGCGACTCGGCAACCATCTCTCGTGTGATGTCGTCGCTGGTTGGACCCAAACCGCCGGTCACAAAGAGAATTTCACAACGAGCAAATAATTCAGCCAACGTATGCCGGATTGCCTCAATGTCCGGAACCGTACGTTGTTCCTCGATGCGCAAACCCAAGGGAAAAATCTCGCGCGCAATGAAGGCAAGGTGGGCATCTTGAACGTTGCCAAGCAAAAGCTCGGTGCCGGTGTTGACGAGAATTGTTTGCATCAGCAGAAAACGCTCAACGTCTAATGCTCAACGCTCAACGTCCAATTTGGCTCTGAATTGAACGTTCAAAGTTGAACGTTGAACGTTTGCCGGCGATTTACGCGGCCGTCTTATCCTGTTTCTTGCGAATCAGTGGAAGCTTTCTGCCCTCGACAACCGCACGATTGATGGTGACTTCCGCGATGTCTTCGCGACTCGGCACATCATACATGATGTCGAGCATGATGCGCTCCAGCATCGATCGCAATGCGCGCGCGCCCGTCCCTTTTGTGACTGCCTGCGCCGCCAGCGCACGCAGGGCATCTTTGGTGAGGGATAAACGCACACCTTCCATTGAGAAGAGCTTCGTGTATTGCTTCACCATCGCGTTCTTTGTATCGGTCAGAATCGCGACCATCTCGTCTTCGGTAAGGGCGTCGAGGCAACTGACCACCGGCAGTCGTCCAATGAATTCGGGAATCATTCCAAAAGCGAGCAAGTCTTCTGGTTCCACGTGGCGGATAGCTTGCTTTCGCAAAGCTTCTTCCACTTCCAGAGTCGGGCTGCCAAAGCCCATCACCTTTTGACCGATGCGCTTCTGGATGATTTTGTCGAGCCCGATAAACGCGCCACCGCAAATGAAAAGAATCTTCTCAGTATTTACCTGGATGTATTCCTGGTGCGGATGTTTGCGGCCGCCCTGAGGCGGAACGTTGCACATACTGCCTTCCAAAATTTTCAAAAGCGCCTGCTGCACTCCTTCGCCGGAGACATCCCGCGTAATGCTCACGTTATCGGTTTTGCGGCCGATCTTATCGATTTCGTCGATGTAAACAATGCCGATCTCGGCTCGTTTCACATCGTAATCGGCATTTTGGAGCAGTCGCAGAATAATGTTTTCGACGTCTTCGCCGACGTACCCGGCTTCGGTCAATGTTGTCGCGTCCGCGATGCAGAACGGCACATCAAGAATCCTTGCCAGGGTCTTGGCCAACAACGTTTTTCCGGAACCAGTGGGTCCGATTAGCAAAATGTTGCTCTTCTCAATTTCAACGTCCGCAAGTGGATCGGGCTGAAATGCTGCGGATGCATCGGTGGGTGGAGCAGTTTGCAGGACCCGTTTGTAATGGTTGTGGACTGCCACAGACAGCGTCTTTTTGGCGACGTCCTGCCCGATCACGTATTGATCCAAGGCGCGCCGGATTTCTGCTGGTTTCGGCACATGGATGTTAGAGGACTGACGTCGAGCGTCCTCGCTGAGCTCCTTGTCGAGAATGCTCTTGCAAACGTTGATGCAGCTATCACAGATATAAACGCCAGGACCAGCGATTAGCTTGCGCACCTCGGCATGGCTCTTGCCGCAGAACGAACACATGGTCAGGTTGGAAGCGCGGGCCATATTTGGTTTTACGAAAAGACGCTCTTATCCCGTCACTTTCCGCGGTAGCGCCACTTCCGCGATTTCGACCGACCGGTCACTGGACGGCGGCGTCGCGCCGTCAAGCAACTTTATTTCCTTTCGGGACTTAATCACTTCGTCCACCAGACCATACGTCTTTGCCTCTTCTGCGGACATATAATAATCGCGGTCTGAATCGACCCGGACCTGCTCGTCAGATTTGCCGGTGTGCTGCGCGATGATTCGGATGAGGCGTTTCTTCAGCTTGAACATATAATCAACCTGGCGTTCCACGTCACTCGCAGCTCCCTGCGCGCCGCCGGAAACCTGATGGATCATGATGTCGGAATTCGGCAGCGCAAAACGTTTGCCCTTCGTGCCGGAACAAAGAAGGACCGCTGCCATGCTGGCGGCCATCCCGAGGCAATACGTCGTCACGTCGCACGTGAGAAACTGCATCGTGTCATACACTGCCAGTCCCGCAGTGACCGAGCCACCGGGCGAATTGATATAAATGTTGATGTCCTTCTTCGAGTCTTCCATTTGCAGGAAGAGCAACTGCGCAATGACGAGATTGGCGATGTGGTCGTCCATCGGCGTTCCAATAAAAACGATCCGGTCCTTGAGCAGTCGCGAGTAGATATCGTAGCTGCGCTCGCCACGGCCAGTTTGCTCCACGACCATCGGAATCAGCACCTGCGATAGATTTTCACTCATGATTTTTCTTCTTTAACAGCGGTTTGTTGCGCTGATTCGACGCTAACATTCGCCTTGAGGAAATCAAGAGTCTTGCCCAGCAGAAGCTGTTCAGCAATGTCATCCAACGCATTCTTTTGCTGTAACTCCTTGCGCATTTTGTCGGGCGAAATGTCGTAACGCGCTGCCTCCTGCCTGATTCGAAGGTCGACGTCTTCTTTCGTTACCGGAATTTTTTCGCGCTCCGCAATCCGGTGCAGAATGAAATTTGTTTTCAACCGATTCGCCGCCAGGCCCGCGGCGCCGTCGATCAGTTCTTTTTCTCTTTGCTTCAGCATTTCATCAGTAACACCGCGCTCACGATTCCGTTGCACTAATTCGGCCAGCGCCCGACGCGTTTCATTTTGCAGGAGCGCAGGAGGCAACTCGAACTGGATATGCTCGTGCAAATACTTGACGATCTGTGATTCTCTGGCGCGCTCGGCATCATGCTTTTTCGCGTGCTCGATATCGTGCTCGATCATCATGCGAACGTCGGCAAGCGTTTTCCCCGGAACCAGTTTGGCCGCGAGTGCGTCATCCATCGCCGGCAAAACCTTCTCCTTGATCTCACGCAACGTAACTGCGTAATCCGCCTTTTTGCCGGCCAATTCTTTGACCGGAAAATCCTCAGGGAAATGGACGATCACCAGGCGCGTCTCGTCAGGCTTTTGTCCGACCAACTGCTCACAAAATTTCGGCAGGAAATTGTCAGGAGCCAGTTGCAGCCAGAATTTCTTGCCGCCTTGCAAATTCTTGCTGGCTTGCGGCGCGATTTCACTGATCGGCTTGCTATCCACCGAACCTTCAAAATCAAGCACTGCAAAATCGCCCATTTGCAGTCCGCGCCCCGGTACATCTACAAAATCAGCCGATTGATCGCGCAAACGCTCCACCGCCTCGTCGACTTCGACCCCGGAAACTTTTGTGTCCGGCGCTTCCACCGGAATGTTCTTGTAATCTGGCAACTCAAAATCCGGTGCCGTGACAACGGTCGCGCGGAAGCTCATCGATTTATCCTCGCCGAACTGAACGTCTTCGATGTTAGTCAATGAAGCCACGCGCAACTGCTGCTGTTCGACCGCTTCGTGATAACTCTTGGAGACGAGTTTTTTGGTAAGCTCGTCCTGAATTTCCTTCCGAAATCTTTTATCGATAACGGTGCGCGGCGCTTTGCCGGGTCGATAACCGGGAATCTTGGCGAACCGTGCGAAGCTGTTCGCAATTGCATCCCACTCCTTGGTCACTTCTTGAGGCGCCAGTTCAATTTGAAGCTTCGACACAGAACCAGGCTGCTTTTCCACTTCAACCTTCATTTGGAAATCACGCTACGCTGCGCGCTTTATAGGGCAACCACTCTGGTTGCCGTTCGGCTGTAGTGTCCGCTGTCCTCAGCGGAGATCTTCGCGGCCCATCCGTGGATGCGCTGAGGACAGCGCACGCTACAATCCCGATCACACGACGCGTTCGCCGCGCGTGTAAACGGAGTGCGTCTGCGGAATGCCAAACCAGTACGCCAATTCGCGATAATCTTCGCAGTCGAAAATCGAGAAGTTAGCAAGCTTGCCTCGCTCCAGTGAACCAATTTTGTCGCCGCGATTGAGACTGTACGCCGCGTTAATTGTGGATGCGGTGATTGCTTCCGCAGGCGACATCTTCATATGAGTGCACGCGAGCGACGAAATCATCGGCATGCTCGGCGTTGGCGACGAACCGGGATTGAAATCTGTCGCGAGCACAACAGCGAGGCCTGCGTCGATCATTTCGCGCGCGCGCGGGTATGCTGTCGATCCGAGCGCGTAAACAGAACCCGGCAACAAAACTGGTTGCACGCCCGCGGATTTCATTGCCGCAATTCCCTGCTCATCTGTTTTCTCCAAATGATCGGCCGTAGTCGCTTTCAATTCACCCGCAAGTTGCGCACCACCGGAATCGGTGAGTTGATCCGCATGAATTCGCAGGCCTAGTCCGAGCTTCCGTGCTGCCGTCAAAATTCTTCTCGATTGCTCAATGGTGAAATAACCACGCTCGCAAAATACGTCGCAAAACTCCGCGAGTTTTTCGCTTGCGATTCGCGGCAACATCTCGCCAATCACAACCTCAATGTATTTATCGGCGTCCATTTTGCGCGGCACCGCGTGCGCGCCAAGAAAAGTCGGCACAATTTCCAGCGGCGTTTGTTTGTTGAGCCGCTGCATCACGCGCAAAATCTTCAATTCGTCTTCGATTCTAAGTCCGTACCCAGATTTGGCTTCGACGGTTGTTGTACCGCAGCATAGGAACCATTTTGCGTGGTTCTGGGCTTGGGTGAAAAGCTCTTCGCCGCTAGCGGCGCGCGTTTTTTCCACAGTTGACCAAATTCCGCCGCCCGCCTTGGCGATTTGTTCGTACGTTTCCCCACGTGCGCGGCGCTCAAAATCATTGAGCCGATTTCCGGCAAAGACCAAATGTGTATGGGCATCGACAAATCCTGGCAGAATGACACGCCCGCCGGCATCGATAACTTCCGCATCGCCTGCGTTCTTCGTGACCTCTTCGCTCGATCCGACGATGTCGATCTTGCCGTCGTGGATCAACATTCCTCCATCGCGGATAATCGCCGGCTCAGACATCTCAGCACCGACGCGCGGTCGGTTCGGACCCGCCACCGTAACTAGCTGGGAAGCGTGAAGAACCGCTAGTGAACTCATGATTCGTTGAAACGCTAAAGTGTTGAAGCGTTGAAGCGGAAACCAAGGAGCGACGGTTTGGGCAGCCGTCGAAACATGACGGCCGGACAGCCGTCACTCCTTGAAGCGAAAGCGCGCGATCTCTTCACACATCAACCGAGCTTGCTATCCACAAGTTCGCTAACCTTCTTGAACTGCGTGTCTGAGGTCTCGCTGATCTCTTGTACTTTGTTAGCGAGTGCCGTTTTGAATTTCTCGTCCTTCAGTTGCCCAAGATTGATCCGCACGTTCAGCGCAGCTCCTTCAATGCAGGCCCACGTCGCCAGCGCGCCAACCCCTACGTCCGAAATCGAGGCCGGATTTCCCTTTCCCGCCATCTCGGCAAGCAATTCGTAGGATTTCGACGCGGTCTCCATGACTTTCAGTGGAATCTGAGCCGCATATTTCGTTGCCTCTTCAATCGCTTTCGAGCGTGCTGCCTTCTCTTCTG
>DATASP010000018.1:0-6660 GCA_036269155.1 Candidatus Udaeobacter sp. | reverse complement strand
TACTTGCGATAGATGTCGATGATCGGGAGGACGATCAGGTCGGCATAAATGAACGCGATGACGCCACCGAAACTGATGCCGCCGTTCCAAAGGACCGCAGCCAGCGGAATGTTGCCCACGGAACAGACGAATGAAAAGACGGCGACGAGTGGCCCGACGATTGGTCCCCAAATTCTTGCGGCGACCGGATGCGAGACCAGGAAGAATTTCTGCCAAAAATCCGCAGGCACCCACGCAGCCAATGCGCCTGCGATGAGCAGGCCGCCAGCGATATCTTTCCATACTGCCGCCAAATCCATGACGAAGTAGTGACTGGTTGCAGTCAAACCATCCTCGGAATTGATGCGCTGCAAGAGCGAGCCTCGTGTCACGCTCATGTCCATTTCGGCGTGACCTTCCATCTTGCCTTTGAGTCCCCTCTCCGCCTGTGCGCGCGCTTCGCCAACAAGTCTGTTCGAAAGAAACACTCTGAATAGCAGCGCCATCAGCACGACCATCAAAAGGCCGCCGAAGAATTCAGCGGCGGCAAACTGCCAACCCATCAGGACAATGATGATAATGGTCAGCTCAGCGACCAGGTTCGTGGATGCAAGCTGGAACGCCATCGCTGCGGTAAAGTTCGCGCCTTTGCGAAAAATTGAGCGTGCCAGCGCAACAGCCGCGTACGAACAGGAGGACGATGCTGCGCCAAGGCCGCATGCAATCCCGAGCGATTTCGGGGAATCATCAGGCAACAATTTCGTCATCTCACTTTTAGAAACGACGGCCTGCACAACTGCTGACAAGCCGAAGCCGAGAATCAGTGGCCACAAAATTTCCCACAGCATGGCAAACGCCATCCAGAGCGCGTGGCCAAGAGCGGCAGCAATATCCATCGTTTAATTCCTGGGTTGCGCGAGTTGCACGGGAAATGCCTATAAAATGACGAAGCACGAATGTCGAATGGCGAAGGAATTCGAAGCCATCACTTCTGGGGAGCACAGGCTGCTAGCCTGTAGTTGCCGGCAACCCTGCCGGCAACATTTTCGTCACGCGATTCCGAAATAACACTGATATTACCCGGTCTCGGCAAGCTGCCGAGACCTACAGGCTAGCAGCCTGTGCTCCCCGGAATCTGCAAGCGCGGCGTGTCCTAACTTGCGCGGGGCATCACGCCGCCTTCGCGTTCTCCATCTCTTCGGTGTATTCGCCGAAGCGCGCTTTGCTGTTGCACATCGCGCGGTGATGGAATGCCTGTTGGGCGGCACCTACATTCGCCGCCTCGCCTCTCCAAACCTTGAGCACCGGAGCTTGCAATGCCCGGCCGTAGGAGAAGCTCAATTGCCAAGGGAGATCAGGAAGCTGATTCATCGCGTTGAGATGCTCGGTGGCTTGCTGGTCGGTTTGTCCACCTGACAGAAACACAATGCCGGGGACGGCCGCGGGCACTACGCGCTTCAGGCAGCGAACAGTTGCTTCTGCGACTTCCTGCACTGATGCCTGCTGCGGACAATCCTTTCCGGAAAGGACCATGTTGGGTTTCAGCAGCATCCCTTCCAGCAAAATGCGATGTGCGGCGAGACCATTGAAAACGCTTCGTAACGTTTGCTCGGTGACTTCGAAATACCGTTCAATGGTGTGGGTGCCGTCCATGAGTACTTCCGGCTCCACAATCGGCACCAAGTCGGTTTCCTGGCAAAGCGCCGCATAGCGCGCCAACGCCTCGGCGTTCGCATCGATGCATGTTTGTGTGGGAATTCCATCGCCAATCGCGATCACCGCGCGCCATTTGGCAAAGCGTGCTCGCAACTTGCGATATTCGGTCAGCCGGTCGCGCAGTCCGTCCAGACCTTCGGTGATCTTTTCACCCGGAAAATTCGCCATCGCTTTGGCGCCTTTGTCCACCTTGATGCCGGGAACGATCCCCTGCTGCTCCAGCACCTCGACAAAACTGCGACCATCGAGAGCTTTCTGGCGAATCGTTTCATCATAGAGAATCACACCGCTTATGAATTCCCCCGCGCCCTTGGTCGTGAACAACACATCACGATAAGCGCGGCGGTTTTCTTCGGTTGAAGGAACATTGATGCTTTTCAGCCGCTTCTCGATTGTCCCCGAACTTTCGTCGGCTGCCAGAATCCCCTTCCCCGGGGCGATCAGCTTTCTTGCTACAGATTCCAAAGTTTCAGTTTTCATAGTTCTGTCTTTATCGTTGCGAGACAAATTAGTCTAGCCTCGACGCGTGGTCTAACGTGTGTTATACGCACATCTGATGTTGAGCAGGATCATCATTTCGATCGCAACGGCCGCTGCGCTTTTCACAGGTCCGGTAGCTCTCAACGCGCGATCGTGCATCCTCTCCAGCGCCCCGGAGCAAAAAGCTTGTAAACCGGGATGCTGCGCAAACAAGACTTGTTGCGCGACCTCACAGGCGCATAAAGCGACTTCAACGCAGCCGTTGGCAAAAGTCCATTCGAGCTACAACCTAAACGCGACATCGGTTGCGGTAGCGACGGCCGTTTCGCCGAGCCCGGAATTTGGTACTCAACGATTTGCGCTTTCCAATGCCGCGTCTGGCGGGCATTCGCCGCCGACACTCGCGTTGCTCTGTATTCGTCTCATTTGATCCACGGACGCTGACGCCCGGGGTGTGCCCATTCGCTGGCATGCCTGGTCTTCAACCGCAGTCCTGGATCAATGAAAACAACAACTCTTTTAATTTTATTAGCTACATCTTTATTATTCCGAGCTCAGATTGCCGCTAACGGCGGGGAAGACGGCGCTGCTTCAACACGGCTCACGTTAGCGGAAGTGACGCGCCGCGTGCTGGACAATAATCCGGCAATTAGAGAGGCGGAGAACCGCTGGTACGCCGCAATTCACCGCGTGCGACAAGCGTACGCATGGGATGACCCGCGCGTCGCCGGCGAATCGCGTGTGCGCCGGTTTGTCGATATTCCGCCGAATGCGTTCACGGATCAAACGCTTGGCATCGAGCAATTAATTCCGATCACCGGAAAAAATCTGGTTCGCGGCCGGATTGCTGCAGCCGAGGCGTTCTCTGCATTTCAAGAAGCGCGACGCGCTCAGCTCGATGTGATCGCAAAGGCACGCGCCACGTATTTCCAGCTGGCGAATGCCTATGACCAACTCGAGATCAACAACAAAAATCTTACTTCACTCAAACAAATTGCGGATATCAGCCGCTCTCGTTACGAAACTGGTTTGGAGACTGCGGCGAACGCGCTCATCGCCGAGACAGATTACAGCAAGCTGCAGGAGACGCGGCGGGATTTGGAGCGCAATTTGTCTGACGCGCAGTCGCAGCTGAACACGGTTATGAATCGTGACGCGTTTGCGCCGCTTGGTCCGCCAGCGGGAGCAACGTTGAAAGAAGCGAGTCTCTCCGTGAACAAGTTGCACGCGATCGTGCTCGCGCAGCGCCCAGAAGTACAGATCGCGCGCGCGAAGATCGAGGGTGAGAAGTCAAAGCTTCAGCTCGCGCACCGGGCATGGATTCCTGATCCGGCGCTGATGGTGAAAGGCCAGCGTTACAATGACGCTGCAGAGGCGGTAAGTGAACTGGATGCTGGCGTGTCGTTCACAATTCCATGGGTGAATCCGGCGAAATATTCGGCTGCCGTACGCGAAGCGCGCGCTAATCTAGCCGCTACCGAGCAGGGACTTGAGCGCGAACAAAAGGAAGCCTTGCGGCTCTTGCGTGATCAGTTGCAAAAGATCGACACGTTTCATCATCATGTTGAACTTTTCCGCGATAGGCTAGTGCCACAGGCGCAGCAGGCGTTTGAAGCGACGCGGCTGAGTTACGAGTCTGGAAAAGCGACCTTTCTCGATTGGATCAGCGCACAACGCAACCTGCGCGATATCGAAGGGACCGCGCGGCAGCACCTATCTGATTATCAAGTGGCTGTTGCTGAGCTAGAGGCCGTCATCGGCGCAGAAGTTTACTCGTCAGCGCCGGGCTTATCGAAAGGAGCGAAATCGAAATGAACGTGTTTACGCGAAAAATCACGCTGTTAGTCACGCTGGCGACGCTTCTTTTTGCTGCCGTATCGTGCTCGAAGAACAGCACGAGTACATCGAGCAACATAGATTACTACACCTGCACCATGCACCCATCGGTGCACTCAAAGCGCCCCGGGAAATGTCCGATTTGCGGCATGGATCTCGTGCCTGTGATGAAACAAAGCGGCGGTGAAAAGACGAGCGGCGGAATGCAAGGCATGCCGGCGATGCCTGCAATGCCGGGCATGAATGAGGGCGAGATGAAAGGCGCTGAAAAACCGGGCGAGTTTGTTGTTCCAGTCGAGCGCCAGCAGCAGATCGGGGTGCGTTATGCAAAGGTCGAACGAAAGCCGCTTCGGCATACCATCCGCGCAGTTGGCCTGATTGTGCCCGACAAAACACGCAACTGGCAATTTGTGTCGCGTGTCGACGGCTACGTTCAAAAACTGGACGTCAGCGCGCCCGGAGAACTTGTGGAGAAAAATGCGCCGCTATTGTCGATCTATAGCCCAGACTTGCTCACCACCGAACGCGAGTTCGTCGAGCTGTTGCGCATGCGCGAACAGGCCAGATCGAAGGAAGCGCGCGAAACGCCTCAGCGATTGATCGAGTCAGCCAGACGGCGATTGCAACTCTGGAATGTAGCTGAACAACAAATCGCTGAGTTGGAGAAAACGCGGAAAGCATCCGACACACTCACGCTGCTCTCCCCTTTTCGAGGTGTCGTCCAATCTGTGCCCGTCGAGCAGGGTAAGAACGTAAAAATCGGCGACATGCTGGTGGAAGTCGCCGATCTCGGCGTTGTCTGGGTCTGGGCGGAGTTCTACGAGAACGAATTGCCGATGTTGCAAGTGGGTCAACAGATCGACGTCTCCACCAAGACTTATCCAGGCGAAAAATTCAAAGGGACGATCAGCGTCATTAATCCATTTCTCGATGAAACGAAACGCACGGCCAAGGTGCGCATCGACATAGCTAATCCGGATTTCAAGTTGCGCCCCGGAATGTACGTCAACGCGGAGCTCGCGATGAACATGGGCGAAGCACTCAGTGTTCCTGTGAGCGCAGTCATGCCGACTGGCGCACGCAATGTCGTGTTCGTCGATAAGGGCGAAGGAAAACTTGAGCCGCGCATTGTGCAGCTCGGGACCAAGTATGGTGATATCTACGAGGTGAAAAGCGGACTGCAAGCCAATGAGCGCGTAGTTGCCAGCGCAAACTTCCTCATCGACGCCGAATCAAAAGTGCAAGGCGCGTTGAGAGGATTCGAGGAAGAGCAAACACCGCAAGAAGGCATCAGCCCTGGCGCCAAACAATGATTGAAGGTGAGCCAATTTCGCGGGGTGAAGTCGCCGCTGCTGTCACCGGTGAGACGCTGATTGAGCGTATCATTGAGCGAAGTGCGCGGAATAAATTCCTCGTTTTCATTTTCACCATCTTCGCTGTCGCGGCAGGCCTTTATGGCCTGATCCACACGCCGTTGGATGCGATCCCGGATTTGAGCGACGTGCAGGTGATCGTCTATACCGACTGGGAAGGACGCTCGCCGGATCTGGTTGAGGATCAGATCACTTATCCAATTTCCAGCGTCTTTATCGCTGCGCCGAAAGTGAAGTTCGTTCGCGGTGAATCGATGTTCGGCAAATCATTCGTCTACGTCATCTTTGAGGACGGCACGGACATTTACTGGGCGCGCTCGCGTGTAATCGAATATCTCAACTCCGTTCGCGCCTCGCTGCCGGAAGGTGTGAATCCGGTCATTGGGCCGGATGCGACGGGCGTCGGCTGGGTTTACGAATATGCGCTTGTTGATGACAGCGGAAAGCACGATCTCGCGCAGCTGCGTTCGATCCAGGATTGGAATCTGCGCTATGCGCTCTCCTCAGTGAAAGGAGTCGCCGAAGTCGCGCCGGTCGGCGGCTTTGTAAAGCAATATCAGGTCGATCTCGATCCAAACGCGCTCGTGGCCTACAACATTCCGGTCAGCGAAGTGGTCAACGCGATCAAAATGAGCAATGCCGACGTCGGCGGGAAGGTTTTCGAAGTCGCAACCACCGAGTACTACATTCGCGGACGCGGCTACATCAAAAAAATCGAGGACATTGAAAACATTGTTCTCAAAGTGGAAAACGGCACGCCGATCTACTTAAAGAATGTTGGAGACGTTCACCTCGGCGGCGATATCCGGCGCGGCGTAGCCGAGCTCGACGGACGCGGCGAAGTCGTTGGCGGAATCATCGTAATGCGTTACGGCGAGAACGCGCTCAACGTCATCAATGCCGTTAAAAACAAAATCGAAGAGGTAAAGCCGTCGTTACCAGCCGGCGTGCGCATTGTGCCGGTTTACGATCGCAGCGATCTCATCAAACGGGCGATCGGCACGCTGCGTGAGAAACTCATCGAAGAAAGTGTTGTCGTTGCGCTGGTTTGTCTGGTTTTTCTCTGGCACGTCCGCTCGGCGCTGGTGGCGATCATCACGCTGCCGATCGCAATCATTCTTTCGTTCATCCCGATGTGGTGGATGCACGTCACCTCGAACATCATGTCGTTAGGCGGCATCGCCATCGCCATCGGCGCCATGGTCGATTCGGCAATTATCATGATCGAGAACGCGCATAAGCAACTCGAGCATTTTCGGGAAACCCACAAGCGCGA
>DATASP010000017.1:0-4155 GCA_036269155.1 Candidatus Udaeobacter sp. | reverse complement strand
CGCTGCTCGCAATTCGCGCTCGCGTTGTCCACTTTTCACCGGAAGAAACCCACGAAAAGAAAATTTATCGGTGGAAAATCCGGAACCAAGAAGAGCCATCAGGATCGATGATGCTCCGGGGATGATCGTAAACGGGAGTTCGCGTTTGATGCATTCGCGTATGAGGCGTAACCCGGGATCGGAGAGTCCAGGTGTTCCTGCGTCTGTGATCAGCGCAACGTTTTCGCTACGCCCGAGGCGTTCGACAAGTTCAGTCGTGCGGGCCGCTTCATTGTGCTCGTGATAACTGACGAATGGCTTTTTGATTTCGAGATGTTTGAGCAACAGTCCCGAACGCCGCGTATCTTCAGCCGCGACTACATCGGCTGATTTCAGCACCTCGACAGCACGCAGCGTGATATCGCCCAAATTACCAATTGGTGTGGCGACGACGTAAAGCATTCCGCATCATCCATCCAAAATCAGTCTTTGGCCATGAACCATCGGGGTGGTTCATTTCAACAAAGCCAATGTCCGGACAGAAAACGAATCCGTAAAGGAGGGTAAAATGAAAACAAGCTCTTATCTATTGACCCTGTCGATGCTAGCTTTAGTCGGTTGTGCGGGAGAACCAACTACGGTGACGACCACAACCACACAAGAAGTAACGACCACAGGACCCGCTCGAGAGGTCGTCGTGACCCGACAGCCGCCGCCAGTTCGCTTTGAAACTCAGACCCTGGCGCCTGGACCTGGATACTTGTGGACGAGAGGTTATTGGCGATGGACTGGAACAACCTACGTGTGGGTGCCGGGCACCTGGGTAGTTCGACCAAGACCAGCCGCCGTTTGGGTGGAAGGCCATTGGGTGCCTCGTTACGGCGGATATGTATGGGTCCCGGGGCACTGGCAGTAGCCAAGAGACAGTAATCGTTACCAGCCTAGAATCTTTGCGAAAATCAGCGGCGCCACAATCGTTGCATCCGACTCGATGATGAATTTCGGAGTGTCGACGCTGAGTTTTCCCCACGTAATCTTCTCGTTCGGCACCGCGCCGGAGTACGATCCGAAACTGGTTGTGGAATCGCTGATCTGGCAAAAATAACCCCACTCCGGCACGAGCTCGCGGACAACGTCCTGGTTCAACATCGGCACAACACAAATTGGGAAATCGCCTGCGATGCCACCGCCGATTTGGAAAAAGCCGATCCCTGAATCCGGCGACACACTACGGTACCATTCCGCGAGCGCCATCATGTACTCAATGCCGGAACGAACCGTGTGGACGTCGCTGATTGCTCCAGTGATACAACGCGCGGCGTAAATATTTCCCAGCGTCGAATCTTCCCAGCCAGGCACAAACATTGGAAGATCCTTGTGCGCAGCGGCAATCATCCAACTATCGGCAGGATCGATCTCGTAAAACTTCTTGAGCCGGCATTCTCGGAGGATTTTGAAAAGGAACTCGTGCGGAAAGCCACGCTCTTTTTTCTGCGCAGCGGAAACCCATTCGTCGATTACCACTCGTTCGATGCGGCGAATAGCTTCCTCTTCCGGAATGCATGTGTCTGTGACTCGATTTAGATGACGACCGAGCAGCTCTTCTTCCTGTTGCGGAGTCAGCTCACGATAATTCGGCAGGCGGACGTACTGGGTGCGCGCAACCAGATTAAAAAGATCCTCCTCCAGATTCGCTCCGGTGCAGGTGATGGCATGAACTTTGTCCCCGCGAATCATTTCCGCGAGAGAAATGCCCAGCTCAGCGGTACTCATCGCTCCCGCGAGTGTAATCATCATTTTTCCACCTCGATCGAGGTGAGCGATGTAGGCATCGGCAGCGTCCCTCAAGACAGCGGCGTTAAAATGCCGGTAGTGGCGATCAATGAACTGGCTAATGCTGCCCATCTTCACTTCCAACTTTTCCATTCAGGCCCACTCGCTTTTGATGCAAAACTTTTACCGAAGCAGTCAAGCGCTAATCGCGCCTTTCTCGAAAATTTCTTTACGGCACGGCGGCAAGGATCGGCGCTGCCAGGATCTCTGGTGTTATGCCCAGCAAAAGAACTGTTGCCGCAAGCACAGCTACCGTGGCTCGCGACAGCAGATCCGGGGGGAGGACACCGACGAGTCGCGGGGAGGCGAGCACAGGTTCATCAATGAAAATCGCCTTCAGTACAATCAGGTAATAGTAAAGCGAGATAAAGCTGCCGAGAAGCGCGACCGCCACGAGCCAGAGCAAGCCGTGGTTTGCACCAGCGCGAAGCGCAACACTGAAAAGATAAAATTTTCCGAAAAACCCGGCGAGCGGCGGTATCCCTGCCAGTGACAACATGAAGACAGACATGCATCCCGCAAGAAGGGGCGATCTGGAACTTAATCCGGCAAAGTTTGAGAAATCGTCGCCGCCGGTTTCGCGCCGCACGATGGCGACGACGCCGAATGCACCAACGAGTGTGATGGCATAGATGGTGGCGTAAAATAATGCGGCGGAAAATCCGGTGCGATCGCCAGAGACCAGTCCAATCAGTGTATATCCAGCATGCGCCACCGCGGAGTAGGCAAGCAGTCTGCGCACATTTGATTGCGCAAGCGCGACGAGATTTCCAAGCAATATCGATAATGCTGCCAACGCGGCGAGCACGGGCGACCAACCTGCAACCATCGCATGCCATGCGGCGCTGCCGTGAAAAGGAGCAAACCCGACCAGCACAATCTTTCCCAGTACCACAAATGACGCGACCTTAGAGGCTGACGCAATAAACGCTGAGCTGGGGACGGGCGCGCCCTGATACGCATCAGGGGCCCAGAGGTGAAATGGCGCCGCCGCAATTTTGAAGGCGAAGCCGATGAGCGTCATCACAATCCCAACGGCTAGCAACGGTTGGACCGATACGGTCGCCAGTTTCTCCGAAACCGCCGCAAGGCTGGTGGTGCCCGACATTCCGTAGATCAGGCTGATTCCGAAGAGTGTGAAAGCGCTGGAGGTGCTGCCGAACAGGAAATATTTCAGGCCGGCTTCCGCCGAACGCACATCCGCCTTATCGAATGCCGTCATCACATAGAGCGATAACCCGAGCAGTTCGAGTCCGATGAAAATCATGAGTAGCTCCTCGCTGCCGACGAGCAGCATCAGGCCAACTGTTGCAAATAGAACGAGCGCCAGATATTCACCCGGATGGCGCAGCGACTTTTCTGAAGTCGTAAGGAGGACTGTGAAGAAGGCCAGCGCGATACAGATAATTTTGAACAGCGACGTGAGCGGCGTGATCACAAGCATCCCGCTAAAAAGGGTCGCATTGCGCGGCAACATCAGCACTGTGCCGATCGCCACCGCAAGCCCGAACGCGGCAACGGCGGAACAGATCCCCGTAGCGATGGACGTGTCGCTCGCATCTTGAGCAGGCTTCGCCGTGGAGACGGTTGCGGTCGATTTCACGCGCCCGCTCAAAAGCCCAATCGAAAGAACCGCAAGCGCTGTTATGACTACGATCGTCTCAGGCGAGGCGAGCTTGAGCAGTTCGAGATAAGACATTGTTGAATCAGCGGCTTTCATTTCAGAAACCTCATCGCCTCCACTGCCGGCATGATGCGATCGAGCAATAATCTTGGATAAATGCCGATTGCGACCGTCGTGAACATGAGCAGGCAAGCGCCGCATTTTTCAGCGACTGTGATGCTTTGTTGCTCATTCCAATCCGGATCGAGCGCCACTCGACCCTGTTGGAAGTGGACGCCGGGGTCCATCTCGCCGAAGAACGATTGCTTTAACGCGCGCAAGGTGAACGCAGCAACGAGCACCATGCCCGCGCCTGTGATCCAGACCGCGAGAGGATAAGTTTTCCACGCGCCAATGAGAATTGTGATCTCAGCCACGAATCCACTAAAACCGGGTATGCCCATCGACGCGGCTGAGGCGACGACAAAAGTGAACGCGGCAAATGGCAGAGCACGGCTCAGATTCAGACCGGCGAGCACGTCGAGCTCACGCGTATGTGTGCGGGCATAGATCATTCGTCCAGCGACCGCAAACAAAAGGGCCGCGATCACGCCGTGTGAAAACATTTGCAATACTGCTCCTGAAACGCTCAGCGCGGTTGCTCCGCCAAGACCGAGCAAGACGAAACCCATGTGACTGACGCTGGAATAACCGATGACGAATTTCAGATCACGCTGGCG
>DATASP010000016.1:0-3747 GCA_036269155.1 Candidatus Udaeobacter sp. | reverse complement strand
CCTTCGTTTGCCAATTGCACCGCCTTAACTCCAAACCGTGTAGCAAGAATTCGATCCAATGTCGTCGGCGCGCCTCCGCGTTGCAGATGGCCTAGCACGCAGCAGCGCGTCTCTTTTCCCGTACGCTTCGCAATTTCGCGCGCGACGATGTCGCCAATCCCTCCAAGCCGAAACTCGCCGGCCTCTACGTCGCGCTTCACTTGCTCGCCATGTTTCGGTCGTGCGCCTTCCGCCACGACCACGACCGTGCCCAAACAGCCAGCAGCCTCGCGTGCCTTAATCACGCCGGCGATCTTGTCGTAATCGAACGGAATTTCCGGAATCAAAATGATATCCGCGCCACCGGCGACACCTCCGTGCAGCGCGATCCAGCCGGCGTGACGTCCCATCACTTCAACCACCATCACCCGCCGATGACTGGTGGCGGTGGTATTCAGCCGATCGAGCCCGTCGACCACGACATCAACGGCGGAATCGAATCCGAACGTCGTGGCTGTGGCTTCAAGATCGTTGTCGATGGTTTTGGGAACGCCGATGCAATCGATGCCGGCCTCCTGCAATTGCTGCGCCGTCACCAAAGAGCCGTCTCCCCCTACGATGATCAACGCTTTGACCTGAAGTTCGCTCAGTATTTTTTTTGCGTCTTCGATCACATGTGCAGGCACAACGGTGCGATCACCGGCGCCGGTTTTGGCTACGAAATGCCCGCGATTCGTCGTGCCGATGATGGTGCCACCCAGCGCCATGATTCCATCAATGCTCTTGCGGTCGAGGATGACGTGATCACCGGGCGGAAGTAGCCCTTCAAATCCATCGCGAAAACCAACGACGTCCCAGCCAAGCTTGTCCGCGGCAAGCACAACTCCACGCAATACCGCGTTTAGTCCGGGGCAATCGCCACCGCTGGTCAAAACACCAATCCGCGACTTCATTTTCGCAAGAGCAACGGCTAATTTTCCATTCCCGCCTCTCCCCTTACGCAAGGGGAGAGGACGAAGGTGAGGGGTTCGATCTCGCTACCGGCTCCGACTAAACCCTCACCCTCCCCCTCTCCCTTACGAAGGGAGAGGCGACCGTCGGAATCCGTTGCAAATGGGCGACGCATGGGCGCGTAGGATTTACGGACGTTGCATAAACTTAAAGCAATTTCTTTGGATCGGCCAGGCGACCGGTAGCCGCCCATTGATCATACAGCTGCCAGCCGCGTTGTAACAGAGCTGTGCCTTCGCCGAATCGATTCGTGCTGCCCAGGAGCACTATCATCAAATGACGCTGATACACGGTCTCCTGCTGGCCCTGGCGAACCACTTCCGCCTCACGGTTTGCATACAGAATCAAACACTGCCCGGATCGCGCGGAGGTGCCGGTCTTGACGCCATCAATGCCCATTTTACCCAGGAGTTCGTTTGTGTTGCGAAGAATGTAATCGAGTCGCTGCCCAGCTCGGTCGAACGAAATTTGGCGTTCCTTTTGCGACACATAGAAGCGGAAACTTGCCTTATTCATTGCGTATCGAGTGAGACGCGCCATGTCTTCGGCCGTTGAGTACGGGACGGGTTTAACTTTGTAATCGATGCCGTGCGGATTGACAAAACGTGTGCGCTCCATCTTCAATTGCCCGGCGAGTGCATTCATCTGAGCGACAAACGCATCCACGGGACCGAATTTCGAAGATCCCTCACTGGGCAGGAGCGAGCCCAACTGCGAACCTACGTGGTGCGCGAGCGTGTAGGCCGCGATATTGTCCGACTGCACAAGGGCAGCGTAGAGAAGATCGCGCAACGTGATGCTGTCGCCTGGCTGAAAGCCGATATTATTTTCGGTTGTTCCAACAAACGCCGCCGGCGGAATACTGACCATCTGGTTCAGATCACCTGATTTCCGCTCCGACCAATCGAGCACGACACTCGCCGTCGCGATTTTGGTGAGGCTACCCACTTGAAGCTTTTTCCTGGGCTCTTGTTCTTCCAGAATGTAGCCCGTTTGCGCATCGGCAATCACATACGCCTGCGCCGCCGCCGCCGAGCGAACTACGGACGCGCCTGCGAGCAAGGCCAGAAGACCAATGAAAAATCGACGTGACAAATGCATAAACGCCCCGGAACGGCAGCACCTTAATCAGCGCATTCTGATTCGCAAACGCTCGCTGGATCGGCGCACGCTAGCGCCAAAGGCGCGGTCTCAATGCTAGCCTGGGACAACGTCCCAGGATTTGCAGAATGAAGGAAGCACCAGCGCTGAAAGCGCGATTCACTCCCCGGGGCGTGTACTCAATCCGTAATAAACCGCCCGTCCCGCTCAACCAGCGATCTGGCATGGGAATAAATTGAGAACCGTTTACTGCAAATGAATCGCGCTTTCAGCGCTAGCGGTTTTTTTGTCCTACGAATCCTGGGGCGCTGCCCCAGGCTGCTGATGAATGCTGCGCCTTTGGCGCTAAAAAAATACATTGAGGACAACGTGTTTCACCTCTTTTAAGCCAAAGGTGGATTGGGTGGAAAGCCCGGCCGTTGCTTCGCATCCGTTACGGCTCCGAAGACGATGCGAATATGATCGCCGAATGCGCAAACATCAGACCGCAAAAACCGCGGTCTTTTGCCAACGCGTTGAGGACGACGCGTTCCATCTACTCACGCCTTTTTCTGCAGTGTCCGGGCACGACTAATTAGCAACCGCATAAGAAAATAAACAATTACTGCGGAAGGGATCGCCAGGAAGAGTGAACCAACGAACGCGGGCCAGAACGTTGGCCAAACGACGCGTGAAAATACATGCCAATGCACGTAATCGTGCAATCTGAACTGGCGAAAATGCACGCGCTGGGCAGGCGCGCGGTGGAGGCTCCAGCAACCCAACTGATATTCAGCAACGTAGAGCGCGGGCATGGCCCAAATCATTACGTCGTGAAGCGTCACAGCAATCGCAGCTGCGATTTTGTTGCAACGGCAAACCCAGGCCACTGCGATCGACAACAATGTCTTGAGCGGATACAACGGGGTGAAACCAAAGAAAATTCCGATGGCCGATCCGAGCGCAATGGAGTGCGGCGTGTCGGCGATTGCCATCAACGTCATGTGGTGTGCGACCAGCCAGCGCTTCATTCGCGCGAGCGGTTTAGGCAATCGCGACTCGTAATCAGACTCAGTCGGCTGCTGTGAGTTCTCCGCGTTCACTGATAATTAACTTGGCAGAAAAACGCCGAACGCCTAACGTCGAACGCCAAACATCGAACTTCAGAGTTGTGCGCTCCAATAAAGATCTGCCTTCGGCATTGGACGTTGGGCGTTGAGCGTTGGACGTTTCTTCCGAATTCTCCAACGCGGTCAGCTCGCAAACTTCGCTAACTAAAACAACTCCAGCGTCTCCGCCGGTGTCCTGACGATTTGATCCAGCGCCTTTCGCAAGCGAAGGGCGGCACGCGGCGCGTAATCGAGATTGTTATTGTTGAAAATCACATGCGCCTCGCACGCCTCTTCTGCCAGCTTCCTGCTGCGCTCTGCGACCTCTGCAATTTCCTTATCGCTGTAATCGTAATCGAAACGCGCCGCCACCGTTTTCCCGGTCACATAAGCTTTCGCGTTACGCCCATGCAGCCGCAGATACGCGGCGTTCGGGCTCGTCACCTCGTCCACGTTCGACGGCATCACGGTGAAATGATCCGATGCAGGCGCGTCCACGTTCACAAAAATCACACGAAGCCTGCGCAGAAAATCGATTGTCGATTCCAATTGATCGCCGATTGCCCAA
>DATASP010000015.1:0-12557 GCA_036269155.1 Candidatus Udaeobacter sp. | reverse complement strand
GCGTTCGCCACCTCCAGAATTTCCGGCACGCTGCGGTAATTCATTTCGATTTTGAACACCTGCGCGTCGGGGTAACGCTTCGGAAATTCAAGGATGTTTTGGAAGTTCGCGCCTCGCCACGAATAAATCGACTGTGCGTCGTCCCCCACCACCATCACGTTCCGGTGGTCGCAGGCGAGCAGATCCACCAGGTCAGCCTGAATTTTGTTCGTGTCCTGGTATTCATCGACCAGAATGAACTGAAACTGCCGCCGGTAAATTTCTGCAATTCGCTCGTGCTGTTGAAACATCGACAACGTTTTTTGCAGTAGGTCGTCGAAATCCACCGAGTTGGTGGCCTTTTTCTTTTTTTCGTATCGCTCCTGAACATCTTGAATTCTGTCGAGTAGTGGCAGGAAGTAAGGAAACTTTTCCGCGAGTAACGGCTCCAGCGGTTTCTCCGTGTTGACGACGAAACTAAAAATTTCGGCGAGCACATCGCCTTTTGGAAACCGGATTTCCTTTGGATCGATGCCTGCGCCGGCCACCACTGTGTCGATTAAATCCTTTTGATCTTCCCGATCCATGATGCTGAATCCGCTTGAGTAACCGAGTGCGCTGCCATGCCTGCGCAAAATACGGTTTCCTACCGAATGAAAGGTTCCGCCCCAGAGTCCGCTGGCATCGACCGGCAACAAATTCGCGACGCGCCCCAGCATTTCCCGCGCAGCTTTGTTCGTGAACGTGAGAAGCAGAATGTTCCGCGGATCAATCCCGTTTTCGAGCAGGTAAGCGACGCGATAAGTCAGGGTGCGTGTTTTTCCCGAGCCGGCGCCGGCAATTACAAGGATCGGGCCGGGCGGCGCAGTGACCGCTGCAAGCTGCTGCTCATTCAGCTCGGCGGCGTAGTCGACGTGAATCGACGTCGAAATTGGGGCGCGTTGCAGCGTGTATTGCCGGGCCATTTGATGATTGCGAATTCAGGTTGCCGATTGCGGACTGCAAAGAACCGCAGCAATAACAGGTTCGCAAATCGCGGCCCTAATCACGTAGAACTGGTGCCATTAGGTCCTCAGGGAAAACGCATGCAAGCTGCGCGAAACAGCGTTCCAGATACAAATGTGATCGGATGCCTGCGTCGATGCTCTTGATTTACGCAGCTATCACGACAGCGCGCTTTCGGGCAGTGGCGTCGAGAATACGCTTGCGCAAACGCAATGATTTTGGCGTCGCTTCCACGTATTCGTCGATGTCGATGTACTCGATGGCGCGCTCGAGAGTCATGCGGAGCGGCGCTTCCAGTTGAATACCTTTGCCTTCGCCTTGCGAACGCATGTTCGTAAGATGTTTCGCCTTGCACGGATTCACCGGCAAATCTTCTGGCCGCGCGTTCTCGCCTACGATCATTCCTTCGTAAACGTCTTCCTGCGGCCCAATGAAAAGCCGGCCGCGCGCCTGGATATTGTTGAGCGCGTAAGCAGTGCTGACTCCATTTTCCATCGATACCATCACTCCACGGCCGCGTCCGCCAATCTCGCCTTTGAAGGGGGCATATTCGCGAAAAAGATGACTCATCAATCCTTCGCCGCGAGTCAGATTGACAAGATCGGTCTCGAAGCCGATGAGGCCGCGCGTAGGGATGATCGCTTCAATTGAAACGCGCGACGCGTGATGATCCATACCGAGAATCTCGCCTTTGCGATTGGCGATCGACTGCAAAATATCGCCAAGATTTTCGTTCGGTAGATCGACATATAGACTTTCGAGCGGCTCGAGCAGATTGCCGTCTTCAGTCCGGTGAAAAATCGCCTCCGGACGGGAGACCATGACCTCGTAGCCTTCCCGCCGCATTTGCTCGACGAGGATTGCGATTTGCATTTCGCCACGTGCATTGATTTCAAACACTCCGGCGGTTTCTGTGTCATTTACCTGGAGCGAAACGTTGCCACGAGTTTCGCGAGTCAAGCGTTCGCGAATATGTCGCGCGGTTACGTATTTTCCCTCGCGGCCAGCAAAGGGCGAGTCATTGACAAGAATGTGCATCCGAATCGTGGGCGGATCGATGTCCACGAATTGAAGCGGCGTCCGTTCTTCGAGGTCCGTGAGTGTTTCGCCAATGTACACCTCATCGAAACCTGTAAGACCAACGATCTCGCCAGCGGTCGCGTGCTTTATTTCCACCTGGTCTAATCCCTCGTATGTGAAAAGCGCTGTCACGGTAGCGCGTTCGCGCCGGCCATCACGCTGAATGCAGACGATCGAATCGCCGACCGCAACGCGACCGCTCACAATGCGACCAAGCGCAATTCTCCCGAGATAATCGCTGTAATCGAGGTTCGACACGAGCATTTGAAAGAATGGCTCGCTGGAAATTCTCGGCGGCGGCACATGCTCCACGATCGCTTGGAAGAGCGGCGTCATGTCTTCGTTGTTTTCGTGCCCGCCACCGGACGGATTCGCCGTGGTGGACAGCTCGCGGACGGCAAACCCGTTCTTTGCGCTCGCGTAAATGATTGGGAAATCGAGCTGCTCGTCGGTTGCCTTCAGCTCAACAAAAAGATCGAAAACCATATCGACGACTCTATGCGGGCGCGCATTTTCTCTGTCGATCTTGTTGATGACAACGACCGGCTTCAGTTTGTTCTCCAGCGCCTTGCGCAAAACGAAGCGCGTTTGCGCCTGCGGTCCGTCGTGGGCATCGACGACCAGAAGCACGCCGTCCACCATTTTCATGATGCGCTCGACTTCGCCCCCGAAATCTGCGTGCCCAGGCGTGTCGACGATGTTGATCCGATAACCGTTCCAATGAAAAGCCGCGTTTTTCGCGCGAATGGTGATTCCCTTCTCGCGCTCGAGATCCATCGAATCCATCACGCGTTCCTCGATTTTTTGATTGGAGCGAAACGTCCCTGATTGGCGCAGCAATTGGTCGACCAGCGTAGTCTTGCCGTGATCGACGTGCGCAATGATGGCGATATTACGGATTTTATCCATTCGAGACAGGCTTCGTCCGGGGAGAGAAGCGTGGACTATCGCAGAGACCGAAGCGGAGTCAAACCGTCGCGATGCCAGGCGTGGTTGAGCTGGATTCTGAACGCTCGACGCTTGATGCCGAAAAAAATCCAGAATCTGGAATCAAGCATCGGCCATGGCTACCTTCTGCGGTGCAGGCTCGACCCATTTACCGTGTTCACGGATCAAATCCTGCAGCCGATCCACCGCTTCGGCTTCCGGGATATTGAACTTCACGGCCGTCTTACCGACGTAGAGATTCACTTTGCCAGGCGCGCCACCAACATAACCAAAATCGGCATCTGCCATTTCGCCCGGGCCGTTCACAATGCAGCCCATGATTGCGATTTTCACTCCCTTGAGATGGGACGTCGCGGCTTTGATTTTCGCCGTGGTGGTTTGCAAGTTAAATAGCGTCCGTCCGCAGGAGGGACAAGCGACATAATCGGTTTTGAAAATCCGTGATCCGGCCGCTTGGAGAATGTTGTAACTCAAACGCAGCGCCTGCCCCGGCGCTTCCTCACCCTGCACCAAAATCGCGTCGCCGATTCCGTCGCAAAGCAACGAGCCGATGTTAGTGGATGCAGTGAGAAGGGTGTTCAGGAATGACGAATAACGAATGTCCAATGACGAAGGTATGACGAAGCCCGAATCATCATTCATCATTTGGTCATTCGTGCTTCTTTGCTCATTCGTCATTCGTGCTTCGTCGTTCTTTAGCGTGTCTTTCAACAGAATCGGATGTCGCGCTTGCAACTTCGCTGCCAGCAAGCGGAACGCCGCTATCACCGCAAGATCGGCATCATCACGCACGGTTACTAATTGCGGCGTGCTTTCCGCATTTATTTCCGCAACTGCCGAATCATCGCGTGGATCGACTTCCCGGATCGCTGCGCTCTCGTAGACTATCTCAGGCTTGTAATCGCCCATTCTGTCGATCTTGTGCGCGATCTTCTCGAAGTTTGTCTGCCTCACGACTACTCGAATTAATTCTGAACCACCGAGCTTTACCCCTTGGCCGGGATCAACGATCCCGGCTACAACAAGTGTCTCTGTAATGCGCCGCTGATAAGAATATGGATCAAACGAAACTTCGACGTTGGGCGTTGGACGTTGGGCGTTGGACGTTTTGATTATGTTCTCAACAAGGGCTTTAGCCACTGGAATCTCATGCGGGCTGTCTTCGGTCAGTGAAACCCGGACCGTATCGCCGATTCCGTCTGCCAGCAGCGAACCAATCCCGATCGCGCTCTTGATCCGTGCATCCTCGCCTTCGCCAGCCTCAGTCACACCGAGATGGAGCGGATAGTTCCAGTCAGGCCCAAGTTCATCCAGTCGCGCGACCAGTAACCGATAGGCTGCGATCATAATTTTTGGATTGCTCGCTTTCATCGAGAAAACGAAATCGTGATAATCCAAGTCGCGCGCGATCCGCGCGAACTCGAGCGCGCTCTCGACCATCCCTAGAGGAGTGTCGCCGTAGCGATTCAGGATGCGATCCGAAAGCGAGCCGTGATTTGTCCCGATGCGCAAGGCAACCCCGCGTTTCTTGCAAAGGTCGACAAGTGGCGAAAAGCGCTCGCGGATCCGATTCAACTCCGCGGTGTATTGCTCATCGGTGTATTCGCGGATAACGAATTTCTTGGAGTCGGCATAGTTTCCAGGATTAATCCGCACCTTCTCCACCCATTTCGCCGCTTCCATAGCCGCTTCGGGTTTGAAATGGATGTCGGCGACAATCGGCACATCGCATCCGCGCTCGCGCAAACCCTGCACGATAATCTCAAGGTTGCGCGCATCTTTCACTGTGGGTGCGGTGATTCGAACGATCTCACAGCCTGCATTCGCGAGCTCGATCGTTTGTTGGATCGACGCCTCGGTGTCCATCGTGTCGCAGGTGATCATCGACTGGACACGGATCGGATTATCGCCGCCAATGCCGACGTTACCCACTTTCACCTCGCGGGTCTTGCGGCGGTGATAAACAAATGGATTTTCGCAGTAATTCACTGCTTGCGTTTACGGGTACGCGAGCCGTTCGCCATTTCGTTCAACGCCACGATCATTTTCACATCGATTCGCTTCGTGCTGCCGTTGCGCGCATGGACGTGAACTATTCGGTAATCACGCGAAAAGGAGATGAACTCCGGATGGTCCACAAGAAGGCGTGATCCATTTGTCGGCACAAGCTCAAATGGTTCAAAGGGTGCGACCGAATAAAGTTCTCGAATTTCCTTAACGTTCACTGTGGAAACGTTACGCGAGCGGGCAGTGACGGCAACCTTGCTTTCGATCGAGTTTAACGCACAACCGCACAGCGCGTAACATTCACACGCTACGGCGTCTGGCTGTTCTTCGGTTGCGATTGTGCCTCAAACTGGTCGAGCTTGTTTCTGACAAACGGCAAATCCTGTACGTCGAAGAAAGTGATGTAGAGCATGTAACCGATGATCACGACCGCACAGCTGGTTTGAACAACTTCCAGCACCCGCATGTTCACCGGTTTGCGCCGCAGCGATTCAATGAGCGCCAGTACAATATGCCCGCCATCGAGCACGGGAATCGGTAGCATGTTCAAAATCGCCAGGTTTACGTTGAGGATCACGCTGAACCAGAGCGCCAGTTTCCAACCTCCTTCGGCTTCAAAAAGCCTTACATAAATATTCCAAATCCCTACCGGGCCGCTCAAATGCTGCAACTTTACATCCGACTTCGGCGAGGCAACCGCGCCGATCGTCTTTAACGTGCTGGTCACGCTGTTGTAAACCTGCTCGATCGGATTCGGATGTTGGGTCGAGACTATCCCCGTCGCGTCCCATTGAATTCCGATTCGCGGTTTCATTTCGCCGCCGGTGGGCAGAAGCGTCGGTTTCACCCGGACGTCAAGCTTCGACCCAGCTCGCTCCACGTGAACAACAAGCTCTTCGTTTGGATGGTTGCTGATGTATTCCAGTAACGCGATCGGGTTGTAGATCGGCGTTTGATTGAATCCCCGAATGATGTCTCCTGAACGCAGCCCTGCCGCCGCAGCCGGTGTGTTCGGCTCCACTTTGGCAATGATCGCCGTCTCCGCCGGATAGACGAGTAGTTGGCGCACACTCTTTCTGCGCCATCCGCGGGTCTCCGCTTTGTAAGGCTCTACCCAAACGGTTTGAGCCTTGCCGTCTCGCTGGAATTTCACCGCGATTTTCTTGCCTTCGCTTCGCACGACGTCCCAACTCACGCTGTCGTTCATCCCCATAAAGCGTCTAACCGGTTTGCCGTCGACTGCCAGGATTCTATCGCCAGCTTGGAGGCCGGCTTTCAGGGCGGGCGACTCAGGCGCAACATAACCGATCACGGTCGTTGAATCCGCTTCGCTGACAGGATGGCCGACTGCCCAGACAACGACGGCGAAACACACTGCCAAAAGCAGGCTGAAAAGCGGGCCGGCAATGGCTACGATGATTTTGTCGAGCGCCGAAATTTTCGGCAATCGGGCCCGGTCTACATCCGCCTTGCCCTCAATTATGTCCATTGGCGCAAGCTGCGGCAGCGCGACGAAGCCTCCGAACGGCAGCGACCCGAGCGAGTATTGGACGCCGTTGATTGTCTTTTTCCAGAGCGGCTTCCCGAACCAGATTCCAAATTTTTCTACATAAAGCCCGCGCCAGCGCGCGGCTAGAAAATGTCCAAGTTCATGGACCACAATTAGGAGGTTAAAAAGGATGAGAACCTCGATCAGGATAAAAATAACGCGGACGGTGTGCAGAAGCATTGTGATTTGGTGGCTAATGATCAGTGATCGGGTGATTGATTGGACACGCCACCGCGTCCGCCGTTGCAACTTTCTAACGACTTAGCGATTTGACGCATCCCTGCGCTTCGTTGCGCGCCCACTGATCGGCCTCCAATATGGCATCGAGATTTGGGTGCGCAACGGCCTTGTGCCGGTTCATCACTTCTTCAACAACATGCCAGATTTGTTGAAAAGGCACTTGCCGATCCAGAAACGCCGCCACCGCCATCTCATTCGCGGCATTCATCACAGCGGGCAATGTGCCGCCGGTCTCGCCCGCCCGGCGCGCGAGATTCAGTGCTGGAAAATCCTCATACCGTGGAGTGAAAAATTCCAACTTTGATAATTTCGAGAAGTCGAGAGGTGGCAGGGTGTTTGGGACACGATCCGGCCAGGTCACGGCGTATTGAATCGGAAAGCACATGTCGGAATAGCTCAATTGCGCGAGCGTCGAACCGTCTGTGAACTCAACCATTGAATGAACGATGCTCTGCGGGTGGGTGACGACCTCGACGCGCTTCATCTCGACGTCGAAGAGCCAATGCGCCTCGATCATTTCCAAGCCCTTGTTGAATAGTGTCGCGGAATCGATTGTGATCTTCGGTCCCATGTTCCAGGTGGGATGTTTTAACGCCTGCTCCGGTGTGATCGAATCGAAATCTTTGCGCGGCGTTTCCCGAAAAGGACCACCCGATGCAGTTAGGATGATTCGTCTGACATCAGAAACGTCCAACGTAAAGCGAGCGTTAAGCGTTGAGCGTTTGCCTTCTAAACATTGAAAAATCGCATTGTGTTCCGAATCGACCGGCAGAACATGCACGCCATGCTCTCGCGCCTCCCGCATCACTATCTCGCCCGCCATTACCAGGATTTCCTTGCTCGCTACAGCAAGATCTTTCCCCGCTTCAATCGCGGTGAGCGCTGGCCGCAACCCGCCAGTGCCGACGATCGCCACCAGCACCATATCTGCATCGGTCAGGCTGGCGATCTCGCATAAACCGGCATTTCCCGAAAAAATTCGCGGCTTGTACTCGAGCGTCCGCCGGAGGGTGTCGATCTTCGTTTCGTTGACGAGGCAAACAAATGGCGCGCGCGTTTCATTCGCGGTCGCGGCGAGTTTTTCGGCATTGCTATTCGCGGCCAGGCCGACGATCTGCATCCGTTCCGGAATATCGCGCGCCACCTTCAACGCGCTCTCGCCGATCGATCCCGTCGCGCCCAGAATAACAACACGTTTACGCTTCATTCAGACCTTAACCACAGATAACGCGGATGACGCGGACAACAGGGGTCAATCATAAAATTCAGGGTTCTTTTCATCCGTGCTATTTGTGGAATCCGTGGTGAAATTTTCTCAGCATTTTCACGGCACGCGAATCACAAGCCGCAGGTAGAAGAATAAGAGCGGCGCGGTGAAAAGAAGACTATCCAAAAGATCGAGCGCGCCGCCGATTCCGGGGAGCAAATTTCCCGAATCCTTTACGTCCGTGCTGCGCTTAATGATCGATTCAGCCAGGTCGCCGAGCACCGCGGCGAATCCAAGAAGCAGCCCCAGGACTGTTGCGTGCGTCCAGGTCAGCGCCGGCAAATGGCCCGGCATTAGTTTGAACAGTGCCAGGCTGCATAGCAACGCAAGAACAATCGCGCCAAAGAAACCCTCCCACGTTTTCTTGGCGCTGATGTGCGGCACCATCAGATGTCGCCCAATAGCGCTCCCGGTCAGATACGCCCCCATGTCGGAGAACTTTGTCACCGCGATCAAATAGAGGACGTAAAACTGCCCCGTTAGTTGGCCGCTGCTCGAACGTGGCGTCAGATAAACGATTTTGGTGATGAAATTAAAAAGCCAAAGGACGTAAAGCAGACCGAACAACGTGTAGGCCATCGTTTGCAACGGCTCATCGTGGCGAAGCCGAGTAAAGAGTTGTCGTCCAAAGACCGTCAGCAGAAAAAAAAGGAGGACGGCGACTTCGAAATCGTAGGAATGCGCCGGCCCGATTTTGGAAAAGTAATAAAAACTGCCGGCGAGCATGACAGCGCCGCAAATCATGCCGGTGATCTTGAAATTCGGGAGGCCCTTCTGATCGAGCATCCGGTAAAATTCCAGCAGCCCAATCATTCCGAACACGCTGATCAACAGCCAAAACAAGACCTCGTATCCGGAGAACATGATCAGCAGCGCGACTGTCCAAAGCGCAATCGTGCTGATGAACCGCAGAATGAAAGTGGAGCGGGGACCCGCGACTGCGCGATTCGTCCCGGTTTGCTCCAGCGTTGAAGACATGCACTTGCATCATCTCGGAGGAACGCGCGCCGCGCAAGAGTGGAGCGCACGCTTCGAAGAGACCGCGGACCCGCCCGCCCCGCGTTCCACCGCGGCGGTTATACCGATATCACGGATGGGAAGGAAGCTGAGGTCGCGGAAGGCCACGCTCTGCTTTTGTCTGCACCGGCGCCAATGGAGCTTACGATACCGGCCGAGATCGGCAATTATCTTCCGCTTGAAGTGAAACTGAATATCGTGCTCGAGGTCGCCTTCAATTCAAGCCAGCCCGGCACGCGTCGCGCCGATGGATTACCGTTGCATTTCCCAAGAATCAAGGCGGTTCGGTGTGACAAGAACGTGAATTCCGTGGATACCGCTTTAGTACGCTCGTAGTCTCACTGAGCGCGACCTGCAAATTCATCCGCCAATTTTGACCTGGCGCGCAAGTAACTCGGATTTATTGCGGCGTTGGTGACGGACTTGGCGAAGTAGCCTCCACCGCCGGAGAGGCTGCCGACGGATTTGCAAAAGTCGCCGCAGGAGATCCTGCCGCGCCAGCGTTCATTCTTTGTAGTCTTTCGAGCATTTGCTGCCTTCTCTGGTCTCTTTGAGCTTGCACCTGCGCTGGGTCGAGAATCAGGCGCTGAGCGTCGGGGGGAAGCTGTTGTATTCTCCTGTCTCTTTCAGCTTTCGCCTGGGCTGCGTCGGCAGGCCTGCGCGGAACAATGGCGGGAACCCTCGGCATGTTCGTTGTCATTCTCTCCTTTTCGACCAATGCCTTTTCTCTTTCATCTAACGCTTTCTCGCGTGCGTCCAGCTCCGCTTTCCGTTGAGCAAGTTGTTGTTCAGCTGCCGAATCTTGTTTTTGGCAGGAGCAAATCATCGCAAAAGAGATGAGCATCGTCAGGGTAAAAAGTTTTTTCATATCAGGAGTAAATTGCAATTGGTCTTCCGTAATTGGGAAGAAGCAAACGGAGGGCCGATGGCTAGTCAAATGAAACTTAGCGCTCGAAACGAATCCGGTCTCGCTTGGGATAAGCGGGGTTTTCTACGCGAATTTTTTGCGAACATTCGCGGACCTGCTTAAGCGGTTACAAGGGCGATGCTATCACCCGCGCGTGCGGACACGCGCCTCTACACGAGAGACCGAAACGGTAAAGGCGTTCGCCGCTGGCCGACGAACGCCTTTACAAACTCGCCTCGGTGCCTGGCACACAAGGCTGCTCTACATCCCAGTTTTACGGTTTGTTCGTGACTACTTGCGGCGCAGGCTTGCTCACTTCGAGCTGGGCGCTCACTTTTTGAAGGCCCGCACTAAGCGCGTCAATTTGCTTTTGCTGGCGTGCGACCGTCGCTTGCAATTCCTCAATTTTGCGATTGGACATCGCTTGTTTCTGGGTGTCCAAAAGAGAAGAGAAAGGCACCTTGTTTCCATTGGCATCCATGGAGAACGTGCCCAACTTTCCATCGCTATCGACGCCGACAATACCGACAAAATTCGCCGCGGAAACCGGCTGAGAGGCGATGTTGCTGATGTAGCAACTGTCATCCAGCTCACCAAGATCACTGTCGACACCACTCTGGAAAGCGCCGATTGCAATAATATTAGAGCCGGTGGTAACTGCAGAGCCCGCTAGATCGCCAAGGGCCACGTTTTGGAACCCGGTTGTGGAACCCGCGAGCGCATTGTCGCCGACCGCCGTGTTCTGACCCCCTGTGCTCAGAAGGAGAGCCTGGTATCCAACAGCCACTGAAAAGCCAGCATCTACATTGGCAGTGAGGGCGTTGAAACCGACGGCCACGTTCTCAGCGCCGGTGTCATTATTATAGAGCGCAAAGCTGCCGACAGCAGTGATGCCGCTGGCGGTGCTGTTGAAGACGAGCGCGTTAGTTCCAACGGCCGTGTTGTCACTGCCGCTGAGGTTGAGGATCATCGCTGCAGTGCCAACTGCGGTATTATCATTCGACCCGGCACCGCTGGTGAGGGCCAGCGTTCCAGCACCAAGACCGGTGTTGAAGCTGGCGTCACCGGCCAAAAAGTTGGAATACCAACCAATTGCAGTGTTTCCCACGCCACCCATGAGCTGATGAAGGGCGTTGCACCCTTCCGCCGTCGTGAACGCGGGATAGCACCCGTCCGGGTTTCCGGGTATCTCCGGGGGTAATTGCGCTCGCATTGTTGGCAAAAACGCACAGCAGGCAAGCACCGACAGGATCGTTGTGAATATTTTGAGGCTACTACGATTTTTCATTAGCTTAGTTGTCCTTTCATTGTTGTGGCCCCCTGATTTCCCCTGGCCCGCCGTAGCCTTCGCGAAGGCGGCTCCCCAAGAACTCATTCCGGCCGTTAGTTGCCCTTTTTGCCCAGAATGCAGACGCGGCGTCAAGAAGAAAGTTTAAAGAGAAAAGAGCCCTGAAATGTTACAAGTGAGTGACATCGCCGTGTGACCTTGGCGCGCAAGAAGACGGGGTACATCAATCGTCTTTGATTCAGCAACGCTTCACCAGCGTATCGAGGCGATCGCTTGTTCTCGAAAATTCTTCCGCCGCGCGCCGAATGCTCTCTGGTTTTGAGACATCGATCTTCAACGCGGTGACTGCACCGCGGCGAGTATTTTCGGCGGAGCGTTCCTCTTCAGCTTCACGGTTCAGCTTCTGTGCCGCAGCCTTGCCAGCCTCTTCGTTCCTGGCGCCGAGGAAAACATGAAAACCTTTGCGCGCCAGTTGCCGTGCAACTTCAAAGCCGATCCCTTTGTTCGGGCCGGTCACGAGCGCGATGCGTTGTTCTTTTGTCATGGCTTACACCCTGACCTCATGCCTCTCCCGAACAAGGAGAGGCGGAGAAAAGCTGCGCCGGGTCAAGAGTGCGATCCGTTGTTTGTTTGCATGACGAAATATCGCTCGGGAACGTGGGAATGCAGATTGGGACCGATTTGAAACTCGCTCCTTTTCCAAAAACTAATCGACGCGAATATTTTGGAGTGCGGCGATCTCGTGGCTGCGGGACCGCTTTCAAAGCGCGGACATGTCCGCGCACTCCAAAGCGATGCGGGTGAAACCAAGATCCAAGTCGATTTTCTCCAGCGAGTTTTATGCTGAATCGATAGATTGGAATGAAAATGAGCACGGACATCGACGGGCTGCCGAAGCTCGACAACGTCATCTTTGGTGAAATCCAAGTGCTCCTCGCTGAGAAACGAACTGCGCTCTCCTCTCTACGAACTGGTATCGCGGTGTTTGCTTTGCCTTTCTCTGTCCTGAGTGTCCTCATCGCGACGTCGCGTTATTACAGCTTCGCCAAGGTGATGCCTCTGCTGGTTCCGCTCCTGGCCCTGAACTTTGGTCTGGTCGTGCTCGGCTCCTGGTTGATCTACCGTTCCATCCGCCGCATTCACCACTTCGAGCACCGCATCCGAGAGCTCAGCGAGAAATATCGGTCAATCGCGCAATTCATCGAATAGCGTCGACGAACCTGTCGTAAGTGGTATGGGCAGGGCAGTGCACGCCAAGTGGCCTACCACA
>DATASP010000014.1:0-6746 GCA_036269155.1 Candidatus Udaeobacter sp. | reverse complement strand
CTCTGTTACTCCGCCTGATTGTTCCAGCAGTCGGCGGACTACTGGCCGGTGCGATCCTTCAGTTCGGCACGCGTTTGCGCGGGCATGTAGCGACCACCGACTACATGGAAGCTGTCGTGCTCGGCGATGGCAAAATCGCCGCGCGACGCACGCTGCTTAAATGTCTCTCCTCCCTTTTCACGATCGCTTCCGGTGGATCGATCGGGCGCGAAGGTCCACTGGTTCAACTTTCGGCACTCGCGGCTTCACTTGCTGGCCGGATCCGAAAATGGTCCACTCCACGCCTGCGATTGCTCGTTGGCTGCGGCGCAGCCGCCGGGATCGCTTCCGCCTACAATGCTCCCATTGCCGGGGCCCTATTTGTCGCCGAGATCGTGCTTGGCTCTGTGGCCATGGAAATTTTCGGCCCTCTCGTTTTCTCCTCGGTCATTGCCACATTGACCGTGCGTGCGTTCCTCGGGGCGGACCCGCTCTATGCGATTCCAGCGTTCCAACTTAATCATAGCTGGGAAATTGTGCCGTATCTGTTGCTCGGGCTCGGTGCGGGTCTGCTCGCACCCTGGTTCATTCGGCTGCTGCGGCTGAGCGAGGAATGGGTGGGACGGATCGCGGCGCCAGTTTACATCAAGATGTGCGTCGGCGGTTTAATCGTAGGCACGCTCGCTATGTTCTATCCACAAGTCTGCGGCAACGGTTACAGCACAGTAAGCGGTATCTTACGTGGCGAGTGGGTCTGGCAAGCCGTCGCCGTGATCCTCATTTTCAAAATCCTTGCTACCACCGCCACTTTCGGCTCCGGCGCGGTTGGCGGCGTTTTCACGCCGACGCTTTTCATCGGCGCGAGCCTTGGCTTTCTTTTCGGTAATGGCGCGCAACACGTTCTCGGCCATCTCCAGATTAATCCCAGCGCATTTGCGCTTGTGGGCATGGGCGCATTTCTCGCCGCCACCACTCATGCGCCGATCATGGCCATCATCATGATCTTCGAAATTACACTCGATTATCAGATCATCCTCCCGTTGATGCTGGCGTGCGTGGCCGGCTACTACACATCGGTCAGCATCGAGAAACGGTCGATTTATGCTGAAGCCCTGAAACGAAAAGGTGCCGGGGATTACCGCAAACAGCTCGCGGAGCTTCACGTTCGCGACATCATGAAACCAGAACCGCTGACTATTTCACCTACGGCTGGGTTCTCGGAGATAGGCGAGAAATTCATCGCAACCCGATTCAATTACCTTTACGTCACCGATCACGGGCATTTTGTCGGTGCTGTCTCGCTACACGATGTCAAAAATTACCTGAACACACCGGAGCTGGCGACGGTCGTTATCGCACGGGACATCCTGCACGATTCCATTCCGGCCGTTTGGCCCGACGCGTCGCTTACTGAAGCGCTCGAGCGGTTCAGACAGCACGACGGCGAACGGCTGCCCGTGGTGAACGATTTAGCAACGAAACGCCTGATCGGCACCATCGCAAAAACCGATGTGATTCTCGCGCTCGCCGGGAGCACGACTCGATCCGCCACAACGGTCGACTCGCAGTCTTAGTAAGCGAACCGCCGACTGATCGTGACGCAGACAATCCTGTCTGCGAACTCAAGAACGCGCACGCCTTGCAGGCAAGATTGCCTGCATCACAAAATGCGCGCTTTCTTGACCGACTCGCGTTCTTCCTGCTAAGCGAGTGCGATGAAACGGCTCCTTTGGATCGATATTTCAAAGGGGCTAGCGATTCTCTTTGTCGCGTATTTTCATTTTTGTTCGACCTATTTCCAACACGGCGTTCTTCCGCCGCCTGACTGGAGCAATCTCGCAGCAAGCGTACTTACGATCCTGACACTAGTTTGGTCCAAAGTTTCTGGACTCGGTTTTCATGCTGTCGGCGTCTTCATCATCCTGAGTGGTTGGACGTTGATGCAATCAACAATGCGACGCGCCGAATCGGGTCCATTGGCCTGGGGCAGTTGGTATCGCGCGCGGTTTCTGCGGCTTTATCCGATGTACTGGGTCGCGCATCTCGTTTATCTACTTTCACCTTTCGTGGCGCGTCTGGAACCGGTGGATGATCGCATCATTCTGAGCCTGCTCGGCCTCCGCTTCATCGATATTCAGATGAATTTTATGTACCTCAACGCGGCGTGGTGGTACTTCTCCATGCTGATCCAGTTCTATTTGATCTTCCCCTTGCTCTTCTGGTCGGCGCGCCGCTTGGGACCGCTGTGGTTTCTGATAATCGCGTGTGCTGCAGGATTTTTCGCCCGCTACGTGTTGCTCGTGCTCTGGCCACAAAACGGATTATGGGTCCTTGGCGGCTTCGCGATTTGTCGATTGCCAGAGTTCGCACTCGGAATCTCGCTCGCGATGTGGCACCGCCAATCGAGCGCGCGTGTGGAATGGTTTCTTCTTCGCGGCGCAGGTTTTGTGGTCGGATTAATCCTGTATCCGGCGGCACTACAACTTTATCACGGCCTGTACGAATACATTTTTGTCGATTTTGCCACCGGCGCGTGTTGCATGCTTGAGATTGTGGGAATCGCCGGAATCATTTCGCTTTTCCAGGGGCCAGCCAAACTCTTCGGCCTGGTCGGAGTCTATTCCTACAGCCTGTATCTCATTCACCAACCGTACGTGATCTGGCTCGGACTCCGTATTCGCGAAGTGCCGATCTGGATGTTTCTCTTGATTTGTATTCCCACCCTGGCCGTGCTGAGCGCGTGGGGAATGGTTTTGGAAAAGGGCACTAACACGCTGGTGAACAAAATCACCTCGCTACGAAAGCGGCCTGAGGGCAGGCCGTCTCCATGTTGAGAATCAATGCGTGTGATGGAGCCGGGCCGCCCTCGGCCCGCGATGCAAAATCGCCGCCATCCCACCAATGGAGAATGAAATCAACCGTTGCCCTAACCAGCGGAGGAATAATCTGAGCGAGATCAACGGCCATCGCTCTTTGTTTGGGCGACGCCCAAGAACTTCATTGAATCTAAATACGTAAGCGCTGAAACGGGATTCAATTTCCGTGGATATATGGTAGGGCGGGCCCCGATGGATCGGGACACGCCGCCTCCGGGTCCAAACAACGGCGCACAGGAGTGACGCGCCCTACCAGCGCGCGATGTGATTGGTTGCCTGGACTGCGATGTCCCAAAGTAACGAATGAGACAGCGCCTGTAACGCCAAGTCAGATGCGCCAGCTATCATTGTTTCCCGGCCAAAGGAAGCTTCCTTTTGATTTCCTCGACAATCTCCTGTGGAGTGCGGCCTAAGTCGATGGTTATCACGTGCTCATCCGGCTTCGGTTCTTCCAAATCGGCAAACTGGCTTCGTAGCAAATCCGGATCCATGAAATGACCGTGCCGCCGGCGAAGTTGCTTTTCAATAAGTGCGTAGTCTCCGCGAAGAAACACGAACTTCACTTCGTCACTTACACGTAACCGCTCCCGGTAGGCACGTTTCAACGCGGAGCAGGCTAGCACCGCGTTCTCGCCCGCTTTGAGAGAACGCTCAATCAACTGACGCAGACTCTCCAGCCATGGCCATCTGTCTGCATCTGTTAGCGGAATGCCGCGTCGCATCTTGTCGATGTTAGCGCGCGAATGAAAATCATCTGCCTCATAGAAATGCCAGCCAACTTCTTCGGCAAGCAGTTTGCCAACCGTTGTTTTGCCCGCTCCCGAGACGCCGAAGATAATTACAATCACGTCCTAATGTTGCATGGTTGACGGCATCGGCGATTCAGAGCAGGAAGGTGTTTATGGCAGAAACAATCCTCGTGACAGGGGCCACGGGAACCATCGGCCGTGATGTGACAAAAGAGCTGGTGAAAAAAGGCGCTGTAGTCCGGGCAGGCGTGCGCAATCCCGACAAAGCGAAAAAGATTTTTGATTCCAAGATTACGCTTACGCCGTTTGATTTTGAGAATCCGCAATCGTTTAGCGATGCGCTTGAAGACGTGACGAAGGTCTTTGTTTTGCCACCGCTGATGCCGAATCAACTGGAAGCCACAAATTCGTTCGTCGACGCTGCAAGAGACGCGGGCGTTGAGCACATCGTGAAATTGTCGGCAATGGGCGCCGATGCCGAGCCAGCGTTCACATTGGGCAGGTGGCACTCTGCTGAAGAACAACACATTTGCGACTCAGGCGTCGCATCCACAATTTTGCGACCGAACTCATTCATGCAGAATTTCATCAATTACTTTACGCCGCGCGACGGTCTCATTTATCTGCCGTGGGGAAATGGAAAAGCCAGCTTCGTGGACACGCGCGACATCGCGCGACTTGCCGCCGAGGTCCTCACAACCGAAGCGCACGAAGGAAAGACTTACACGCTAACCGGGCCGGCTACGTTGGGAATTGCAGATGTGGCGCAAATTTTGTCCGAGGCGGCGAACCGTGAAATCGGATATGTCGATATACCGGAATCTGTAGCGCGCGAGGCTATGCTTCGGGCCGGTCTGCCTCGGTGGCAGGTGGACGGATTAATGGAGCTTCACGCTATTAACAAGCAGAGCTGTTGGTCCACCGTAACTAAGGACATCGAGGACGTGACCGGAAAATCTGCGACTGCGTTCGCGCAGTTCGCACGAGAGCACGCTGATCACTTTCGTTAGGTTCGATTCTGGCGTGCTCAGCGAAAAATATTCAGTCGCCGATCACGAGGGCATTGCTTCCGACTCCCGATCTTTTCCACAAGAAATGCAACGAGCACAAAGAGCGTATAGAAGATCCAAACCCCCACGACAGTAGCCTTGTCGGTCAATGGTGTGCGAGGCACATAGGTGTCGCCGATCTGGATGATCGTCAGCGCGATCCCAAAGCCGATCACAGCTTTCCTGCGAATTGCCGGCATCACATTGCGCGCGAGATAAAGCAAGATCCCAAAGCCAAGCAGCACGATCTCCAATGCGAACTCCGGGTCCCGATAATTCCACAAACCAAAACCAACCTTCCATTTACTGTCGTAGATCGCGAGGTCGCGAGGATGCGCGATGAGATCCAGAATCCAATGGGAGAAAACAGCGAGCCCGACGATCAACGCCGCTGATTTGCTGATGGCATAGCCAAGCCAAGTGCAAAGTGGCTTGTAAAGAAGAGCAGCAACGCCGCTCCAAATAATCGCCGCGATTAAGCTGTGCGAGTACGGATGGAAATAGGAGTCGAGCATGCTGCCCGCGGTGAAACCTTTAATGACGCGCAATTTCTCAATCCCCAGCAACACCAGCGTCGCCCAGATATAATCGAGAAATTGGACAGCAATGAACAAAACCCAAAGCGGGATTTTGTTTCGCTCACTCTTAGCTGCAAAAGCAACACTATAATGGCCAACAAACATCGCCTCATTTAACAGAAGGCAGCGAAGACAACAAAGATCGGCCTGCTGACCGCTGACTTCTGACCGCCCTTCCCCTCGTTTCCTTCTGGTTGGAACGCAGTCGCGTGCCATGCTAGTCTGAACCAAGGATGACCTACGGGATTTTGTTTGAGAAAATCGACAGCGGTGAGTTGCCGCCGAGTTTTTATTACGCCCACGTGCCAGCCCTGGGATTGACTACACACGGCGAAGGCATTGAAGGCGCACGCTCGGCAGCGGAGGATTTGGTTAAACTCTGGCTGGCCGAAAAAAGAGCGGCAGGCGAATCGGTGGAGGCACCCTCCAAAGTTTTCTTCTCCACAATCGAGATTTCGGAAAGTGCCATACAAAGCGCGTGACGTCCTGGCTCGGCTGCAGCGCGCCGGTTTCGTGGTGAAGCGACAGTCAGGTTCGCACGCGGTGCTGCGGCACCCCGATGGTCGTCAAACTTATGTCGCCATTCACACGAAAGATGTTCCGAGCGGAACGTTCCGCAGCATTCTCAAGCAAGCGAAGCTAACGGAGGAGGAGTTTCGTAATCTTTGATTCGGGCATTCGCGCCACGCCGTCACAACCGCGACGGCAGGTGGATCGTCGCTATCATGCAGCGGGCGCTCCCACCGCCAAGTTCGATCGTAGGAAGTTCAAGCTGCAGAAGCCGCGCGTAGCGGCTCAGCGTTTTGCGTTGTTCTTCAGTCACCGCCTGAGCGGCGCGGCTGGAAAGCACCAGCAGTCTCTCGCCGTCCTTGCTGTGTAGTTCAATGGCATTACCGGCAAAATTCGCGATTTGATCTGCCGATAACTCTACGATTTCCTTTCCGGTCTTCTCCAAGCGCGCTCGCACCTGTTGCCGCTCGGCTTTATCCTGAATCATCTCCAAACCAACCATCGCGAAGGCGGTTCCGATGCACATCATCACGTTGGTGTGATAGATCGGCTGGCCATTGGAGCCGATGCTGGTGAAGATGACCGGCTCGTAGCCGAAGTCATCGGCAAAGCGTTGGATCACCTTTGGGTTGGAGCGATTTGAGAGCGACACGTACCCAATTTTGCTCACGTGATCGAGAACAAGACTGCCTGTGCCTTCCAGGTAGCAATCTTCATCCTCGAACGCCGAGTAATCGATCACGTTTGTGACCCGATAGTGCTTACGTAGTTCCTCGACGATATCCTGCCGACGCTCGCGACGCCGCAGCTTTGAATACATGGGGAAAAGCGCGATTCGCCCATCATCATGCGTCGAGATCCAGTTGTTGGGGAAAACCGCGTCCGGTTTTTCCGGCTCAGCTGTGTCTTCAAAAACATGCACGTTTACGCCTTCCGTTCGCAGCGTTTGCACGGCTGCGTCGAATTCTTTTCTCGCGACTAGCGTCAACGCATCCAAGTCACCAT
>DATASP010000013.1:0-2028 GCA_036269155.1 Candidatus Udaeobacter sp. | reverse complement strand
GATTTACAAAACAAACAAGCAACGCCAGCAACAGCGGAGGCAAAATGATCAACCGAGCACAACTGAAAGTGCCGGATCCGGAGCGCGATCACATCCAAGGCGCGATCGACGCGCCGATTGCGTTACTGGAATACGGAGATTACGAGTGCCCCTCTTGCGGGGAAGTCCAGCCAATTGTGAGAGAAATTCAACGCCGGCTCGAGGACGATCTTTGTTTTGCATTCCGGCATTTTCCACTCACAAACGTGCACCCACATGCCGAGCACGCAGCTGAAGCTGCCGAAGCTGCCGGAAATCAGGGAGCTTTTTGGGCGATGCACGAAACGCTGTTCGCCAATCAGGACGCGCTCGACGACGAATCGCTGGCGAAATATGCGGCGGGGCTCGGCTTGGACGAAACACGTCTCATTCAGGAAGTGATTTCGGCCGCCCATTCCGATCGTATTCGAGAAGATTTTAAGAGCGGAGTACGCGCCGGAGTAAACGGCACGCCATCTTTCTTCATTAATGGTCAGCGCTATGACGGCGCACGCGGTCTCGAACCGCTGCTGGCAGCCGTGTCCAATCCCGCGGGTATCATTTGAATGACTAAGCGAACGGAAATTCCGAGGTGGGGCAGGCAAGGCGCACAACTGCTTTCCCGGGAGATCCAATTGTTTGAGCCGCCACCCGGAGCGCTCTACACGATCGACGCCACGTCGCGCATCGTCGATGTGCCGAGACGCACCATTCTTATCTATTGTAAGCATCACCTTCTATCCCCAGCGACAAGCATGGCTGATAGCTACTATTTTAATGGAAATGCGATTCGGACGTTGCGTCGCATCGAGACGCTTCGGACTGTTTGCGGCGACGATTTCGCCGGAATCAAAATCATTCTGGATCTGACCGCGGCCTTGGAACGCCTTCGCTCGGACCTCCGGCTGCTCTCACGCGCGAAACGCGGCGGCCCGCGCGAAAAGGGCGATCGTGAAATCTTATCAGTTTCGCCCAAGAGATTTAACGTGAAATCCAGCTCTTGGCCAAAGCGGAAATAATCAAATTGACGCCAGTAGCGATCGACACCCAGCGGGTCAAGTCCGCTGCCGCATAAACCAAGGCCTATCGTACGCGAAACTCAAGTGAGCCGTCTTTGGCGTCCACGTAAACAGTCTGGCCTTCGCGGACTTCGCCTTCGAGGATATTGATGCTGAGCCGATCAAGAATTTCTTTTTGAATCACGCGCCGCAGCGGCCGCGCGCCGTAAACCGGATCGTATCCTTCGCGCGCCAACAGTTCCTTGGCGGAATCGGACAGCTTGAGCGTGATCTTTTGTTGCTCAAGACGCTTCGCCAAACGGCGAAGCTGGATTTCTACAATCTTCTTCAGGTCGTCCTCGGTCAGCCGATCGAAAATGATGATCTCATCGACGCGGTTGAGAAACTCGGGGCGGAAATGTGCGCGCAATGCGTCCATGACAAGCCGACGGCGCGCTTCACGCGATTCTTCCTCGGTGATGTATTGCGACCCGATATTTGAGGTCATGATGATGACCGTGTTCTTGAAATCCACGGTTCTCCCCTGCCCGTCTGTGATGCGGCCATCATCGAGCACTTGCAGAAGAACATTAAACACATCGGGATGCGCTTTTTCAATTTCGTCGAACAGCACTACCGAGTAAGGGCGGCGCCGAACGGCTTCGGACAATTGGCCGCCTTCTTCATAGCCGACGTAACCGGGCGGTGCGCCGATCAATCGCGCGACAGTGTGTTTCTCCATGTACTCGCTCATATCGATGCGGATCATCGCGTTCTCGTCATCGAACAAAAATTCTGCGAGCGCGCGCGACAGTTCAGTTTTGCCGACGCCGGTGGGTCCGAGAAAAATGAATGAGCCAAGCGGGCGATTTGGATCCTGCAATCCCGCGCGCGCGCGACGCACCGCGTTAGCAACGGCTTTGATAGCTTCGTCCTGACCGACAACGCGCTGGTGCAAATGCGCTTCCAGTTTCACGAGTTTTTCCTTCTCGCCCTCCTGCAATCGCGAGAC
>DATASP010000012.1:0-5689 GCA_036269155.1 Candidatus Udaeobacter sp. | reverse complement strand
GAGAGCACCGCAGACCAGTTTTTCTCCGAATCGCAATTCGAGAGCTACAGAATGCTTGGCGCGCACACGTTGCAGAAACTCTGCACAAATTGCGGCGGAGACTTTCAGTGTTTTATTCGCGAAATCCTGGAGCGTCACTTGCAGATGAAATCACCGGATTGGCTTGCAGGATTGCTCGAATCATCGGCGAATAACGTCGCGGGGCAGTTAGCCAATCACGCGCGACAACCTGGAAAATAAACGACCGGCGGCTCGCCCTCTTAACCCCCCACGAATTCCGCCGGTCGATGAATTAAAATCAACCGAGCCCTCTCGGGTCTAAGCGAAGGAAAGCCGGTCAGTTGGTTGCGTACCCGTGGTCCCGCTCGTACGCGCGGATTGCTCGACGCGTCTGCGAGCCCAAAACGCCGTCGACCGAGCCATGATAATAACCGGCGCGTGCGAGTCGGCGCTGCAGCTCGGCGACTCTGGAGTGAGTGGCCTGGCCGTATTGACCGGAGCCATTGCCATTGCCATAGCCATTTTGACCGTAGCCATTGCCATAGCCGTAGTCGCCGCCGTATTGGTTTCCTCCATAGCCGTAGCCATAACCGTAACCATACGGGTCGCCGGAGCCGTAGTAGCCGTAGCCGTACGGGTAACCATAACCATAATAGGGATATCCCCAGTCCCAGCCGCCGCCCCAGCCCCAACCCCACGGAAAGCCGAAGGAACCGATAAAAATGACATCGTTGCCATTATGGTGATTGTGCCCGTTGCCATGCCAGTTGTTGCCGTGCCAGTTGTTGCCGCCGTGCCAGTTGTTGCCGCCATGCCAGTTGTTGCCGCCCCAGCGCTGTCCACTCCATGTTCCTCCCCCTCGCATTCCCATCGAACCGCCTCGCATTCCCATCGAACCGAAATGGCCTCCGCCAGAATGACCGCCGCCACCGCCACGCGGGGCAGCTGTGACCAGTGGTGCGGTGAACACCGCCACAAAAACGCAAATAACGAAAAGTATAAGCTTTGAATTGTTCATAAATAGATGGGTTTGTGATTAATTAGACACCGCACGCTGTTTAAAGTCTCGCTTTTTTTTCGTAAAATGCATGAAACGCTCTTCTGCGTGGCTGTTCCGCCCTAAAGAGGATGACCGACGGCTCGCCCTCTTTTGGGCTCCGGGACCGCCGGTCAAAGCAACCGAACCGACGTTCGGTCGGGTCACCTTAGTTTCTTGCTAGTCATCACGTAGCCGTCACACTTATCATCCCCCCTCAATGACGATGGAGCGTGCCGCGATCTTCATATCGGCTTTCTTCATGTGGCACGTACTTTACGCCGCGTCGACCGAACACAGCGTAAGTCCGTCCCGCGAGTTCATTATCTACGGAGCCGACGCGGCGTTGCGCGGCGCCGTGTCCGACCTGGCCGAGCGGACCAAGGCCGATTTTCTCGTGCTGTTGCGGCAGCGCGACAACTGGACGGTCCCGATCGTGCTGAATCTTCAACTGCAACAGGCGAACCTGCCGGAAGTTCCGCCTGCGGACTTTCGATTCAGTCAAACCGGATTTGGCCTCAAGCTACAGCTAGACCTGACGCTTTCCGAAAAGCTCGATTCGTCATTAATCGAGCGCGCGCTTCTGCGCGCAATCTTACTGGAGATGATTTATCGAAAAGAATCGCATCTCGCCGCCGGCACGGTGTTCGTCGAGCCACCGGATTGGTTGCTTGATGGAGTGCTTGCGCTGGCGCCTGGGCGCGATCGCGGATACTTGCTCGACGCGCTTACTGCGGCGAATAAAACCGTGCCGCTCGAGAGGTTTCTCCGTCAACGGCCAGAACTTCTCGATTCGGCGGGCCGGGTGCTTTACCGCGCGCACTCTTTTGCGCTGGTGCAAATGCTCATCGATGGAAGGGAGGGCCCTGGCTGCCTGGCGCAGTACATCGGTCATCTACCTGACGCCTCCAACGAACCGCTGACCAATTTGAAGGCGCACTTCCCGTTCCTTGTTGCTGATGCCGAGGGAAGCTGGCAGTTGACCTTACGGCGGGCGAGAAATTTCGAGACGTACCAGTTACTGACGTTCGCCGAAACCGAGCAGCGCCTCGCTGAATTGTTGAGCGTGAAAATTTCGCAAGCAAACAAGCCGGCCAAGGTGGCAACGCTTGACGACCTTGCGAAGCGTAAGATTTCTCCAGGCGAGAAGATGGCGCTGAGTCAGCTGAACCGAGATTTACTTGTGTTTGTTGCCCAAGCCAACCCGGTTTTGCGGCCGATCGCGCGTGAATACGAGCAGATCATTGCGCTGCTTGCCCGCGGGAAAAGGAGAGGAGTTGCGAAGCATTTGTCGCATTTGGATGCTACTCGCAAACAACTTGCCGCTCGAATGAGCGATATTGACGACTACATGAATTGGTTCGAAGCGACTCAAATGAAGAACGGCAGCGGTAATTTTGCCGATTATCTCAAAGCGGTGGATCAATCGCAGAGCTCAGCTTCAAAGCGACATGATCCGCTCTCGGTTTATGTCGATGCGCTGGAGGATCAGGTCGAAAACTGAAAATGCGATCACGAATGGAGATTGGATGGATCAGTTGCCGCTTTCCAGCTTGGCGGCTATCTTAAGGAGCGCGCTCTGAAGCGCGCGTATCTGCTAATGCAAAAAATTGGCTTTGCCGAGGCTCTCGATTCCATTGTTGCCAGCGATCCACGTTATCAACGGGACGCTTATGTCTTTTTACGGGACGCTCTCGATTTCACGACGAAGCAACAGAAGAAAATCAAAGGCGTCAGCGTGCGCCACGTGACGGGGCCGGAGTTGCTCGATGGTGTGCGGCGGTACGCTCTCAAGGAATTCGGACCTATGGTGATAACCGTCTTCGATAACTGGGGACTCCATTCCTGCGAGGACGTTGGGAACATCGTCTTTAACCTGATCGGCGCTGGCGTATTCGGAAAGACCGAGGAGGATTCGATCGAACATTTCAAGAACGTTTATGATTTCGAAGACGTTTTTGTGAAGCCGTTTGCACCGGAAAAACCACCGACTGCGAAAGCGCCATCGCATTTGCCGGCGCGAAGGCCCGCCACCTCGAGCAAGTGAATCTTGACCGTTGATCACCGATCACTGCGATCGACGCGCCCAGATAATCAGAATGAATCGTATCCCAGTGGCGAAATTTCTCTCAGCGGCTCTATTACTTGGCATGGTTAATCTGAAAGCTGCGTCGACCGAGCCTTCGTCTGTCATCAACTTTCCGCCGAGCACAGCGCAGAAATGGATCCTGCCGAACGGGCTGACGATCATTGTGCAGGAAGATCACAGCGCGCCGGTGGCAAGCGTGCAGGCGTGGTGTGCTACGGGGAGCGTCGACGAAGACCAGCATCTCGGCGCCGGTTTGTCCCATATCCTGGAGCACATGCTTTTCCAAGGAACGAAAACGCGGAAGGGAAATGAGATCGCGCAAAAAATTCAGGACGTCGGCGGCTATGTCAACGCCTACACATCCTTCGATCGCACGGTTTTTTGGATCGACGTGCCAAAAGAGGGAGTCTCGACTGCGCTCGACATTTTGGCGGACGCCATGATGAATTCCACGTTGCCGCCGGAAGAATACCGAAAGGAGCAGGAAGTAATCCGGCGTGAATTTGCCATGGGCTTGGATGACCCCGACCGCGTGGCCACTCTGCTTCTCTTTGCAACCGCTTATCAGCGGCATCCGTATCGTTTTCCGGTCATTGGTGAGATCGAGATCTACAATCAGCTCACCCAGGACCAGGTGATGCAATATTACAAAACGCGCTACGTCCCCAACAATCTCACGTTCCTCGTGGTTGGGGATGTGGATGCGCAAAAAGTGCGGCAACAGCTGACGGAGTTGTTCAAGCCGTATCCGGAGAAATCGCTCCAGCCGGTATTCGTTCCTGCGGAACCGCCGCAACTTGGCCGTCGCGAAGTGCACCAGGAGTTTGCCACGGAGCTGACGCACCTCTCGCTCGCCTGGCACATTCCAGAAGTAACAAGCCCAGATGTTCCCGCGCTCGATCTTCTCTCGACCGTCTTAGGCGATGGTCGCAGCTCGCGCCTGTACCGGCGCGTGCGCGAAGAAGCCGGTCTGGCATTCAGCATAAACGCATTCTCTTACACTCCCGGCGATCCGGGCTTGTTTGGCATTGATGCTACTGTCGATCCAAAGAAACGTGACGCGGCCGAGCAACTGGCTTTGCGAATTATTGATGAGGTGAAGCAGACCGGCGTTACCGCGGAAGAATTGGAGAAGGCGAAGAAAATCACGCTCAGTCATCAGCTCGGCGCGCTCACCACAATGCGCGGCCAGGCCTCGGACATCGGGTCGAATTGGTTGCTCACGCGCGATCTGAATTTCAGCCGGCATTATCTCGATGCTGTCCAGAAGGTAACGCTCGATGACATCAAACGCGTGGCCGCGAATTATCTGACGGAAAACAATCTCACCGTGGTCTCGTTGGACCCAAAGGGCTCGCTGAAGGGCAAGGCCGAAGCCGAAAAACCAGTCGCCGCGGGTGAGGTTCAAAAGTTTGATCTATCGAATGGATTGCGACTGCTCGTGCGTGAAGATCCTCGATTGCCACTTGTGGGAATGGGCGCGGTTTTTCGCGGCGGTCTTCTCGCCGAGACGCCGCAGACAAACGGTATCACGCGTTTGATGGCCAAGGTGCTGTTGAAAGGAACCAAGACGCGCACGGCCGAGCAAATCGCCAACGAGATCGAAGCGGCGGGCGGCTCAATTTCGAGCGACGCTGGTAACAACAGCTTCACCGTATCGGTCGACGTCATGAAGCCCGACGTGAAATTGGGCGTGGACCTGCTCTCGGACGTATTGCTTAACGCGACGTTTCCGGAAAAAGCCGTCGCGCGCGAGAAAGAAATTCAGATGGCCGCGATCAAGCAGGAGGAAGAGCAGTTGACCTCCGTTGCCCGCAACATCATGCGGCAGGCACTCTTTCCTCAGCATCCTTACGCCTTGCGCTCGAATGGCTCGGTCGAGTCCGTTCAGAAGTTAACGCAAAAGGATTTGCTAGAATTTCGGGATCGTTACGTAGTCGCAAAGAACGGGGTCATCTACGTTTTTGGGGACGTTAAAGCCTCCGAGGTAAAGCAGCTTGTCGATCAAATGCTCGGCAAGATAAAGCCCGGCGCGCTTGCCCTGACGGACGCAAAACCTTCCATGCCGCTTGGCAAACCGGAAACTGTCGAAAGCCGCAAGGACAAAGCCCAGGGGGTGATCATGGTAGGGTTTCGCGGCGCCAGTCTGTCGAGTCCAGATCGCTACGCACTCGAATTGATCGATGAGGCAAGCAGCGATCTGGGATCGCGCTTTTTTATTCGCATTCGCGAGCAAATGGGCCTTGCCTATTACGTCGGCGCCAGCCAAATGCAGGGCCTGGTTCCAGGACTCTTTGCATTCTACCTCGGCACCGACCCGCAAAAGATCGAACCTGTGAAAACCGCGTTGCTTGATGAGATCCACAAACTCGCAATTGACGGTCTTACTCCCGAGGAATTGACGCGAGCGAAAAAGAAGCTGGTCGGCCAACAGGAGATCGCCAATCAAAGCAACGACGCTTTCGGTTATCATTGCGCGCTCGACGAGATCTACGGACTGGGTTTCGATTATTACAAGCGGCTCGAACACGACGTGAACGCGGTGACACTCGATGATGTTAAAC
>DATASP010000011.1:0-7190 GCA_036269155.1 Candidatus Udaeobacter sp. | reverse complement strand
ATTCAGCGGGGCTTGCGGTACCTGCTTCGCTCACAAAACCCCGACGGCTCGTGGGATGAAGAGCAAATCACAGGCACCGGTTTTCCGGGCGTGTTTTATTTGAAGTACGACATGTATCGCCAGAATTTTCCTCTATTGGCTCTCGCGACGTACGTGAACTACCGCAACGATCTGGGCACGCGCGCAGGCTTTTATCGTTGCGGTAGTTGACTTTCATTAACACCCCGGTGAAGCGGGGGTGGATAACTGGGAGAAAACATCACCAACCGCTTTAGCGGTTCTTTCGTCCGGCAAAAAAACCGCTGAAGCGGTTACAATGCACCGATCCACGTAACACCTCGCTAAAGCGAAGTGTTAGTGAAATTAGATCGCGCAATATGAAAGTCTTCCAGCACGAAAAATAAAACCTGTCGTGCGGCGTAATTCGATCTAACAGTACTGATTATGGCTTACGAACTACCAAAATTACCTTATGCGTATGATGCTTTGGAACCGCATATCGATGCGCGCACGATGGAAATTCATCACACCAAGCATCACCAGGCTTACATCGACAACGTTAACAAGGCGATCAAAGGCACCGATCTCGAGAAGAAATCCGTGGAGGACTTGATCAGCGATCTGAATGCCGTCCCGGAAAATATTCGCACAGTGGTGCGCAACAACGGCGGCGGGCACGCTAATCACTCGTTCTTCTGGAAAATCATGGGGCCAAATGCAGGCGGCGAACCGAAAGGCAAACTGGCTGACGGCATCAACTCCAGCTTTGGGAGCTTCGACGAGTTCAAGGAAAAATTCAGCGCTGCCGGCGTGGGCCGATTTGGCAGCGGCTGGGCATGGCTGATTAACAAGGGTGGAAAGCTCGAAATTATTTCGACCCCAAATCAAGACAGCCCCTTGATGGATGGAAACAAACCGATCCTCGGCGTCGACGTGTGGGAGCACGCCTATTACCTAAAATATCAAAACCGACGGCCCGATTACCTTAAGGCTTGGTGGAACGTGGTGAATTGGGACGCCGTCACGAAGAACTACTGATTTGCGCCCTGGCGAGTTCTCCTGTAGCGGCGGTCTGTGACCGCCGCTAAACTTGTACACGTTTGGCGGTCACAGCCGTTCGCCAACGGAGATGGCATATTTAAACGAAAATTATCTGAAGCTGCAGGCCGGATACCTGTTTCCTGAAGTCGCGCGCCGGGTCCGCGGCTTTTGTGAAGCCAATCCGAAGGCGGCCGAGCGGCTGATTCGATGCGGAATTGGTGATGTGACCGAGCCGCTCCCGCGCGCGGCGATCGAAGCGATGAAGCAAGCTGTCGAGCAACTCGGCAACCACGAGACATTCCGCGGCTACGGTCCGGAGCAGGGCTACGAATTCCTAAGATCGGCCATCGCCCAGAACGATTATCGCGCTCGCAACATCGAAATTGCCGACGATGAAATTTTTATCTCGGACGGATCAAAATGCGATTGCGGTTTCATTCTCGATATCCTCGGCAATCAAAACAAGGTCGCCGTCCCCGATCCAGTCTATCCAGTTTACGTCGACACAAATGTGATGGCTGGCCACACGGGTCCTGCAAGGAGAGACGGCAACTACGAAGGCATTCTGTATTTGCCCTGCACAGCGGAAAACAATTTTGTGCCCGAGCCGCCTAAGGAACATGTCGATCTGGTTTATCTGTGCTTTCCCAACAATCCAACCGGGGCAGTAGCGTCGCGCGCGCAACTCTGTCGTTGGGTCGACTACGCGCGCGAGCATGAGGCGCTTTTGCTCTTTGATGCTGCGTACGAAGCTTACATTTCAGAGCAAGATATTCCGCACTCAATTTTTGAAGTGCCGGGTGCTCGCGAGTATGCCATTGAATTGCGCAGCTTTTCGAAGAATGGCGGTTTCACGGGCGTGCGTTGCGGGTTTACGGTGATGCCAAAATCGGTCCTGGCGCGGACGGAGAACGGGCGCCGGTTACCGCTCCATCCGCTTTGGCAACGGCGTTGGAGCACGAAATCGAACAGCGTGAGTTATCCTGTGCAGCGCGGTGCCGAGGCTTTGTATTCACAACAAGGACTCAAGCAAATGCGCGCTCTCGTCGATCATTACATGGGAAACGCAAGACTTCTTCGCGACGCCGCAGCCGCTGCCGGGCTGGAGACTTTCGGCGGTGTAAACGCACCGTACATCTGGGTGAAAACACCGGATGGCCTGACGAGCTGGCAGATGTTCGACCAAATCCTGCGCGAGTTGAATGTCGTCATCACGCCGGGCGCCGGCTTTGGGGCACAAGGTGAAGGTCACTTTCGTATTTCGGCCTTTAATAGCCGAGAAAACGCCGAAGAAGTAGCGCGTCGTTTGAAGAAACTGCGCTGATTGCTGCAACGAGTAGCGGTTTTCCAATCACCACTTTTGAACAGATTGATTTGGAGGCGCCTATGGCTGATCTGCCCTTGTCGGTATGGATGACGCGCGTAGAGTGCGCTGACTTTTTCGGGGAAAACTAGAGTGCCGGATCGAAAGCAAAATCTGCCGCAACTTTATCGCTTTTGTTTCTTGATGCTGGGCGACTCGCACAAGGCGCAGGAAGTTTTTCACACTACGTTACGCGAAGCCGCTCTTGGAGCCGCCCAAGGCCAATTACCGAAGGAACCATTTTGGCTTTTCCGCGAGGCGCGCTGGCGCTGTTTGGAAGCAACCAAGACAGACTTACAGCCGGAGTCGCTCGAAACTGACGAACATGAAATAGCTCCGGGGGCTGCATTACAGATCGAGCAGCTTGATCCCGCACAACTGGCAATTTGGATTTCCACCGCGCCCGAGCCTCAGAGGACTGCGCTGGCACTTTTTTATCTCGACGAATTCGATTACCGCGAAATTCTCGACATCGCCGAACTCAAACTGAGCGTCCTCTCGCGATGTCTGGCGAAGGGGAGGCGACAGCTGCAGGCATGGCTGGACGCTAAGCATCCCGACCAACCCAAACTATGAAGACGCTGCAATTATTGCGACGTCGACGCGCCCTTTTGAATTGCGCGCCATTTAGCAACGACGAATCGGCCGACCGCTCCATGCGGTCAGCGGTATCTCGTGCGGACGGTTCGGATGAATTTGTCAATCAACAAAACTTCGATCGGGCGGTGGCGGCGCTGGTTCGTCTCGTTCCCATTCCTCCGGAGTCGGCGGAATGGTTCTCAGAAAAAGACCTGGTCGCGGGGTCAAAGTGGACGTGGAAAAAAATGGTTCGGAATCCCGCCGTCCTTGCGATCAGTATCGCGGTCGTGGTTATCGCCGGAGTCTTTGTGTTCCAGCTCCTTGGGCGCTTGAATGATTTCCCGGGATCAGCGACCGCCCGGAGATTACTTACTGTGGCTGCTTCCACGCGACCAGTGATGCTCGATCCGGTAAGCACCGAAGCGGGTACTTTGAGTGATCTGTTTTTTATGAAACACGGGCTCGAACATTACGACGTTCCAGACGAATTCGCCGATTTTCGCACAATTGGTTGTCGTGTTTTCGATGATGAGGAGTCGCGTCGAATTGCTCAGATCTGGCTTGCCGAAAAACGGATGCAGTTATTCCTTTTTCCAGCAGACCGGAACATGAAAACCGGCGCGGTGCTGCATTTTCCCGGATGGCGCTATATTCACCAGGAAGGCTGGGTCGGCGCAGTAACTGAACACAGCGGGGTATGCTTTATGGTTGCTCTGCGGGGCGGCGACAAAGAGTTGCAGCAGTATATCTCGAAGCCCAAAGAGTAGGAGATATTCTTCAGCCCTTCCTCTTAATCTTCTTCTTAGCCTAACCTATCTCAAAGCAGAGCAAGGGAAGAACCGTTAGTGGTGCGTGTCGCGTTGACAGTCCATCTCATGCTCAGTGGTAGAGCGGCCCCGAAAGCGTTCGGGGTTGGTCGTTGAAGAAAAATCGCTAGCTTTGCGAACCAAACAAAGCGCCAGGGTAGCTCAGTGGTAGAGCAGGGGACTCATAAGCCCTTGGTCGGGAGTTCGAATCTCCCCCCTGGCAGCCTGTATATGGCATGGGTTTATATTTTACGTGGATCATCTGGACGACATTACACCGGTTCGACGCCCGACTTGTCCGCTCGACTCGCGCAACATCGTCGTGGTCATACGCACACCACGAAGCGAATTGGAGACTTTCAGGTTGTAGCGCAGCGCGAGTACTCGACACTAAAAGAAGCTCGAAACATTGAGCGATTCCTAAAAGCAAAAAAGAATCCCCGCCTGGCTATTCACTATTTGCAGTGGTAGAGCAGCCCCGAAAGCTTTCGGGGTTGGTCGGGAGTTCGAATCTCCCCCCTGGCACTTTTCAATTACGGTTGTGGATTGCCGATTGCGAATTGATTGGACGTTGGACGTTGAGCGTTGGGCGTTGAACGTTTCTCCTCGGCAATGAATCAGGAAAACGTCTTCCAGAAGCTTTTCGCACTTGGGAATTCCTATTGGCTGACGCGGTTCATCATCCTGCGGCTGCTGGGTTTTGTTTATGCGGTGGGGTTTTTGGTTGCTGCGCAGCAACTCGTCCCATTGATTGGGGAGCACGGATTAACTCCGGCGAATCATTTTCTCGCGAGCGTTCAAACCCAACTCGGCTCGCGCGCTGCGGGCATGCTGCGAGTGCCGACTCTCTTTTGGCTCGGCATTTCGGATCATGGAATGTTGATCTTCGCTTGGGTCGGATTCGCGCTCTCGTTTGTTGTCCTCGGTGGCTACGCAAACGCGATCATCCTCAGCATTCTTTGGGTGATGTACATGTCGATCGTCCACGTAGGGCAAATCTGGTACGGTTACGGTTGGGAGATTCAACTGCTTGAGACTGGTTTCTTATCTATCTTTCTTTGCCCTTTACTTGATGGACGGCCATTCCCGAAGTCCAGGCCGCCGATCCTGGTTTTGTGGCTGTTTCGCTGGCTAGGATTCCGAATTATGATAGGTGCCGGTCTGATCAAACTCCGCGGCGACCCGTGCTGGCGCGATCTGACCTGCCTTGCCTATCACTATGAAACCCAGCCGATACCCAGCCCGATCAGTCGTTATCTTCACTTTGCGCCGCTATGGTTCCACAAAATTGAGACAGCATGGAGCCATTTCATCGAACTGGTCGTGCCCTGGTTTTCGTTTGGACCGCGACAGGCACGACACATCGCCGGCGTCTTACTTGTCTCTTTCCAAGTATTTCTCCTTATCAGCGGCAATCTTTCGTTCCTCAATTACCTCACGATCGTTCCGTTTTTGGCGTGCTTTGATGATACCTTTCTACGCCATTTCTTACCGAGGGCATTAGTTCAGCGCGCGGAACGAGCGGCTCAAGAATCGGAGCCGTCGCCGATCAACAACTCGATCGCGATCGCTTTATCGATCGTGGTGATCTATCTGAGCGTCGCACCCGTGCTGAATCTCTTTTCCGGCCGTCAACTCATGAACTCTTCCTACGATCCGCTTGATCTCGTAAATACTTACGGCGCATTTGGATCTGTCGGACGCGAACGGGACGAAATTATTTTTGAGGGAACGGACGACACGCTAATTATGGGCGATACAAAATGGAAGGAATATGAGTTCAAAGCCAAACCGGGCGATCCCAACCGGCGACCGCCGTTCGTTGCGCCGTACCAACCGCGGATCGACTGGCAGATCTGGTTCGCTGCGATGGCTTCACCCGCCGATTATCCGTGGACGCTGCATTTTGTCTGGAAACTTCTGCATAACGATCGCGGCACCCTCTCGCTCCTCGCAAATAATCCCTTTCCCGATGCACCGCCTCGTTACGTCCGCGCACGGCTTTACCGCTATCAGTTTGCGCCGATTGGTGACAAGGCCTGGTGGAACCGCGACCGAATCGGTGAATGGTTGCCTGCGCTCTCCGCAGACGATCCTCGGTTTCGGCGTTTGCTGAATGCCATGGATTGGGACAATTGAAGATCGATCATCACAAAGGAGAAGCCGGTGAAGTCTCGTCCGGTGGTCAGCTCAAATTTTTTAGGACGAATCGCTGATCCTGCATCGCGGTTTCACCCAGATTACTTGTCGTATCGAAATGGGGAGATCACGAAACAACAACTGGTCGCTCGGCTACCGCACGTTGCCATGCTTGGCGACAGCTCCTGCATGGATATCTACATCTCGTCGCCCTGGAGCACGTTGTGGCTCGCGCACACTCGCCGCGGGAGGAACTGGTTTTTCGACGCTGGTTCTCCGCACCTGAGCGTTCATAGCATTTCCAAACGGCTGGAGGACATAACGCCCTTCGTTGCGACCGAATACGCCGGAATCGGCGCGATGGTGGACGATGAGAGCAGCCGATCAAATTTTTTTCGCCGCATCCTGGGGACGCGCAGTTTTTTTGCCCAAATCAATCAGCTGCTGCGAGTGGTTCGCTTTCCCGATCTGATTCTGATTTCAATCGGGCATAACAATGTCGACTGGGCATGGCGGTGTCCGCCGGATGAATTGAATGCGCCGGAGCGCCACTTGAAGCATCGATGCCGAGAGTTCTGCCAAAATTACGCGCGCCAGCTGCGCCGCTTACTTGGACGCGGGCGAACTGAAAAGCATCGCGTGGCTGTTGTCGTGTTTGGACTAATAAATTTCGAATCGTATTTCAAAGGCCGCGAGATAGCGGAACGTCTTCGAGAATCGGACAGACGCCTGTATCCGCATCTGGACACGACTTACAAATATTTCGTATCTTTTCATCCAGCTTACCGGCGCAATTTGATCCGTCTTGCGGCAATGATGAACGAAGAACTGCGCACATTGGTGGACGAGTTGAATCGCGGCGTTGAGGACGCGGAAAATATCCAGTTGCGCTATTCGCACGCGCTAGCGACAGCGGATCTTAGCCGCGCGGAATTACTTCACCGAATCGATGGCTGGCATGCGTCAGTGGAAGGGCACAATGTCCTTGCAGAGGCAGCATTCAGTGACCTTGGGCCGACCCTGGAATTTCTTGGAATCGAGTGATTCAGCAGGAGATGTCCCGCTGCCCTTCAGCCAAGATGGCTGTGTTTACAACCCACGCTCCTTCAGTCGTGCGATCGTTTCGCGCATCATCCGATGGCCGAAATGTCCCTGGCGCACGCTTAATAGTTCCGAGCCGCGCCATTTTTGATGGATCGCCTCGATTTCGTCGGATGGCGCAATTGAATCGAACTCACCGGTTACGAATAGAACCCGAGCCG
>DATASP010000010.1:0-4863 GCA_036269155.1 Candidatus Udaeobacter sp. | reverse complement strand
GGCTGGCAACCAAGCATTAATCCAGAGATTCCTCGACTTCGCTCGGAATGACAGAAGGATTTCAATTATGGATTTGAACAAATCATCGCAAGAATTTCCGTACAAAACGTACCTGAACATTCTGCACGGCCCGCTTGAGCTCATCGATGTGCAGAAGCTGGCCGATGCCTGCACCGACAAATGGTATAACCAGACGCTTTGCAAAGTGAATGACTCCGTCGTCAGGATGGCGGTGGTTCAGGGCGAATATCACTGGCACGAACACCAAGATATTGATGAATTCTTTTTCGTTCTGGACGGACATTTCCTGATCGATCTCGAGGATCGCGTTGTCGATCTTGCCCAGAGGCAGGGCTTTGTTGTTCCCAAAGGCGTGCGCCATCGCACACGCGCTCCTGAACGAGCCGTGATCTTGATGGTCGAGCGTGCCGACATCGTTCCGACTGGCGACTAATGCATAGGGCTGTCATGTTGAGCAAAGCGAAACATCTCTGTCTATTTCCGAGGAAAATCAGTCCAGAACTGCTCAGAAATTCTTCGCGTCGCTCAGAATGACATTGGAATAAAGGGAGACCCCAGCGCCACAGAGCAGCACGTGAAAATAATTTCGGGCGGACAAACGGGGGTGGATCGCGCGGCGCTTGACGTCGCGCTGAAGCACGGAATCGAATGTGGTGGGTGGTGCCCGACCGGGCGTCTCGATGAATTCGGCAGAATTCCCGCCCAGTATCCAGTTCAGGAACTGCCAGTCGGCGGTTTCACCGAGCGTACCTTGCAAAACGTGAAAGATTCTGATGGAACGCTCATCATTTACCCGGGCAAACTTGGCGGCGGCACTGAGCAAACAATCCGCTTCTGCGTTAAGCTACAACGCCCGCACGAACTCGTTGACCCGTCAGAACTTTCAGCGCAAGACGCTGCGAAATTGATCGCAGGTTTCCTTCGTAAACACAAAATCGACATCCTCAATGTCGCGGGTCCGCGGCAGAGTGAATGGGCGGAAGGGTACGATTATGCGTTTCACACGCTCGATACTTTCCTGACGCTTTGTAGCCACCGCCCTGTGGGCGGTCAGAAAGAGGACGGCTGACAGAGTGGCTAAAGATTACTCGTAGCGTAGCGCTTTCACCGGATCCAAACGAGCGGCGAAATAGGCAGGGATCAGGGCTGCAAACGAACAGATGAAAAATGCGCTGATACAAATGATCGCAACGTCTCGCGGGATGACTTCCGCAGGAATTGACGAAAATTGATAGACTTCGCGTGGGAAAATCTCGATGTGCAACGTCGAAGCCAACCAATGGCTGAATTCGTTCCTGTAACGGATTAGGGTCATCCCGAGCCCGAGGCCGGTCAGAGTTCCAAAAAGACCGACGATCGTTCCCTGGCCAAGAAACACCCAGATGATTTGCGCGATGTTCGCTCCGAGCGCTTTCATAATTCCGATCTCGCGCCGCTTTTGGACAGTCACCGTGATCAGCGTGCTCATGATTCCGAAAGCCGCGACGACTACGATAAAGAACAAGAGGAAAAACATCACGGTTCGCTCAAGCCGCACGGCCTCGAAATATTGATGATTCATGTCAATCCAGGTCTGCGCGTATTGTGGCGGCTCGAGAAATTGTTGGATCGCCTGTTTCACCCGCTCGGCCCCGTATGGATCATTGGTCCTGACGGTGATGCCATGCAACGCGTCACCCAAGCCGTATAATTCTTGTCCGACATAAATTGGCACGAGCAGAAATTCGGAATCGTGCAGGTAGTGCCCCGTCTCGAAAATACCGGTCACGGTCAGTTCTTTCGGAAGAATCACATCTCGCAATTCGTCGACCGCTTTTTTTTCTTCTTCGCCCTTGGCGTTCTCTAGTCTCTTAATGCTGTCGAGAATCTGACCGAGATTACCTGGCGAATAGACCGTTACCTTGTCACCAACGCTGACTCCCAGTTTTCGTGCCAGTTCAATCCCGATTACGGTTGAGTCACCCTCCAGATCGAGCTTGCCGTATTTGATGAATTTTTGCAGGGGGATGACTTTTTCTTCCTGGGCGGGATCGATGCCACGAATCAGCGGTGCTAGCCGACGGCTTTCAAACTCAACGATCACCGGACCTTGAATGTACGGTGCAGTCGCAACAACGCCCTGCGTATTGTCGATCTTTGTTTTGAGCGGCCGCCAATCGCGCAACACGTCCTCAGAGCTCACGAGAATGTGCGCGTCGAAATCGATCACTTTTTGACGTAGCTCGCGGTCGAAGCCGGTCATCACTGAAATCACGAGAATTAGAACAGTCACGCCGAGCATTACGCCGAGCACAGAAATCAGTGTGATGATCGACAGAAATGTCCGCTTCGGCTTCAAGTACCGAAACGCCAGGAAAACACTAAAGGGAAGATTCAATTCAGGGTTAGCGTGGCGGCAAACTCACTGCGATTCAACCGTGGAGCGCACTTCTGGGGAGCACAGGCTGCCAGCCTGTTCTTTTCGGCAACTTGCCGAAAAGCTTTCGTATACACTTTGGCGCTCCGGTTCCGCGCGGTGTCGTCGGCAGGCCGCCGACGACTGCAGACTGGCAGCCTGCGCTCCCCAGATGTGTGCGTGTTATGTTATTTCAGCGCGTGCGCCCTTAATTCTTCGAGCGTAACAAACTCTAGCGCGGAGGCATGCGTTGCTTCAAGATCCACCGGCGCGGCGCGGTTGTGATCCAGCGCGCTTTTCCAACGCGTGACGCACACGCACCATTTGTCGCCCGGTTTGAGCCCGGGAAAGCCGAATTCCGGGTGCGGTGTGACGAGATCATTGCCATCCAGCACGGAATAATCCAGGAACTCTTGTGTGACTTCGACGCACACTGTGTGCTGGCCGACATCCTCCGGCCCTGTTCGGCAAAACCCGTCGCGATAAAATCCGGTAATCGGATTACGACAACAACATTTCAATTCTGTTCCCAAAGCATTCGTCGGCATAAACAAGTATCAGCAACTCTAGTACTAGTGTCGTGTTGAGCGAAGCGAAACATCTCGGTTTTATTTCTAGCGCACTCATCCAGGAAAGATCCGAGATTCTTCGCTCCGCTCAGAATGACATCGGCAGATAGGTTGTGGTATTTGTAGAGCTTATCTAGGAGAAAATGCCAATTCGAGCCAAATATGTTCATACAAATCTGATCGCCAGGGACTGGAAAAGATTGGTTCAATTCTATTCCGAGGTGTTTGGATGCCAGCCCAAGGGTCCTCAACGCGATTTGTCGGGTGGCTGGCTCGACAGCGTGAATGCGGTCCCAAAGGCGCATCTTCGAGGCGTTCATCTACGCTTGCCCGGCTATGCGGATGATGGCCCCACGCTTGAAATTTTCAGTTATGATCAACTGATCGAGTGCGGCTTGCCGGCAGCGAACCAATGCGGCTTCGCGCACATCGCATTTGCAGTCGACGACGTGGATCAAGCGTTGCAAGCGGTGATTGCAGCGGGCGGCAGCGCAGTTGGAAACACTGCGACCACAGAAGTAAACGGTGTCGGTACGCTTCGCGTTGTTTATGCGCGAGACCCGGAAGGGAACATTGTTGAACTCCAAAGGTGGAGTTAGCGCAGCGTGTCCAGACGAATGGTTATTGCGTACTGGCTGATTCCGGCTGAGCCGGCGCGCAGCTTCTTTCAAGGTCTGATAAGTGAGCTAGCGCAACAGTATGACGCGCCTGCGTTCGAGCCGCACATTACCGTCTTTGTTGGAGGAAATCGCATTGGCGCTGCGCATAGAGCGCTGTCACAGGTCGCGCTCGATGCGGAACCAACCAATATGAAAACACTTGGGATCGATCAGTCCGATGAGTTCATCAAAACACTTTTTGTGCAGTTCGCACCGAATAGACGATTGCGACGGATTAACGAAACGATTCGCGACGCTTCGCGAGATTCATCGCGCTACGACCTCAAGCCACATCTGAGTTTGCTCTACAAAACGATGCCTGCCGCAACCCGGCGCGGCCTGGCGGCCTCCATCGGCGTGCCGTATTCCGATGTTAGTTTCGATGCCGTAAAAGCGGTTCGCTGCGTCTCACCAACTCAAACGCGCGCAGATGTCGAAACGTGGCACATATTAGCGTCGGGAAAGCTGTCTGAGTAATCGGCGCGTTGGATTGGCGTCCGCCACGGCGGACGCCCTACAGTTCGACGACGCGATATGGCTTCCCGGTTTTGCGAAGCGCAGGTGCCGAGACGTTGTAAACCGGAATTCCGGTCGAAGTTTTGCCATCAAGGATGCCATTGTGAGCATGACCGTGGAAAACAGCGGTCGCTTTGAATCGGTTGATTGGCTCCTCCAGCCGGCTGGACCCGAGAAACGCATAAATTTCGGGATCTTCCCCCTCAAGCGTCGCGCGGATAGGAGAATAATGAAGAACGACTATTCGCTTTTCGGTTTGCAGTTTACCCAGCGCCTGCTCCAAGCGAACAGCGTGACTAATTGATTCCTGGACGAATTGTTTAATGAGCGGTTCGCCCCAGGCGTTCAGCATTCGCCGTCCGAAACCGCCGCCGAATCCCGCAATTCCAGCGAAACCAACTCCACCGATTTCGACCGCTTCACCGTTGAGCACGTTCACGCCCGCGTCGTCGAGAACTTTAGAAATGGTTTCCGGCTCACTCGATTCGAAGTCGTGGTTGCCCAGGACTGCGAGAATCGGAATTCTTACCGCAGCGCGAATATCGGCGACGAGTTCCTCGGCTTCTTCGGGAAGCCCGTAATCTGTAAGATCTCCGCACAAGAGCAGGATGTCCGCGCTGCGGGAAATCTCTGCAAACGCATCATGCAAAGTACCGCGCGAATGCTTTCCGTAATGGAGATCCGCAGTCGCCGCGATCCGTAA
>DATASP010000009.1:0-4470 GCA_036269155.1 Candidatus Udaeobacter sp. | reverse complement strand
CGCTTCGGTGACGAAAACGCCGTACGCAAAGTGCGCACGCTGCTGGCGCCATCGTCCAACGGTCGGCGCAAGCAAAGCGCATCTGGACTTGTGTGATCGGTGCGAGAGCGTGGTTACAGCTCTGGAAAAGACGGCTCCATGATCCGTTTCCGTCGTTCGCGCTGTAGCGTGCGCTGTCCTCAGCGCAGTGTTCCTGGAACGGTGACACCAAATCCGCTGAGGACAGCGGACACTACAGCATCATAAGTTCTGCTGGGGCACCCGGATTAACAGAGATCACCCATGAAGTTCATCCTTTTCCTTTCGCTACCGCTTTACTTGCTCGATCAGTGCACGAAGCAACTGGTCCTGCGATTGATCAGCCCTTATCAGGCACGCGTTGTCGTCCCCGATTTCTTCAGTCTGGTTAACGTCACAAACACCGGCGCGGCCTTTGGATCTTTCAAGGGCAACAATACTTTTTTTATTGTGATTTCCATAGTCGCGTTGGTGGTTGTGACGGTTCTCCTCGTGCGAAGGCGCCAGCGCGATGCATGGCGCGACCTCTCGCTTGCACTGTTGCTTGCTGGGATTTTGGGTAATCTGACCGATCGCCTGCTTTACGGGCACGTAATCGATTTTCTCCTGTTCGATCTGCACGTTCGATACGCCGATCCGTGGCCTGCCTTTAACGTAGCCGACTCGTGCATCTCAATCGCAGTAGTGCTTTTCGTAATCCACTCTTTCCACAAGCAGAAGAGCGCTGGGTAGCGACACCGCGCTGCCGCGGAGGCGCCGATGCTGAGCAGGCGCGCGTTGCGCTTCGCGCAGCGAAGCGGCTACAGTGATGCTGTGAAATACTCACCCATGGAAAAGGTCGCGCGCGAAGTTGCCGCGCGTTTGCGCGAGAGCGGTCATATCGCGTATTTCGCTGGCGGTTGCGTACGCGACATGGTCCGCGGCTTGGCCCCGAAGGATTACGACATTGCGACCGACGCGCGACCCGAAGCCGTTCAGACGCTTTTTCCGCGCACGTTCGCCGTCGGCGCTCATTTTGGCGTGATCATCGTGCTGGAGAACGGTTTTCAATTCGAAGTAGCGACCTTTCGTTCAGATGACGCTTACATCGACGGAAGGCATCCCAGCGCGGTCCATTTTTCTTCGCCAAAGGAGGACGCGCAGCGCCGCGATTTCACCATCAACGGAATGTTTTATGACCCGGTTGCGAAAAACGTGATCGATTTCGTCGGCGGCTGCGCCGACATCGACGCAAAGCTCGTGCGCGCAATTGGCGATCCCGCGCAACGGTTCACGGAAGATCGGCTCCGGATGCTGCGCGCAGTGCGCTTTGCTACGACGCTGGGTTATCAGATCGATAAGGCAACTTGGGAGGCGCTGATGGCGAATGCGCCGTCAATCAACCAAATCAGCGCGGAACGAATTCGCGACGAGCTGATTCGCATTTTTGTTTCCCCCAATCGTGTGCACGGGTGGGACCTGCTGGATTCCAGTGGCCTTATGCGCGCGATTCTGCCTGAGCTCGACGCGATGAAAGGTGTCTTGCAGCCGGAGCAGTTTCATCCCGAAGGCGACGTGTTCGTGCACACCCGGCTTATGTTGCAGCTCCTTCCCGAGAGAGTCTCTGTTCCGCTGGTTTTCGCAGTGTTATTTCACGATGTCGCGAAACCGGTCACCGCGATGGTGGATACAACGGGCCGCATCCGCTTCAACGACCACGACCGCATCGGTGCTCAGATGACAGAGGGGATCATGCGGCGCCTGCGATTTTCCAGCGCTGAAATCGAGGCGATTGTCGAAATGGTCCGGCAGCACATGGTTTTCAAGGATGCGCCTAACATGCGCGTCGCAAAGCTCAAGCGCTTCATGGCGCGATCGACGTTTGACGAAGAACTGGAGCTGCACCGCGTCGATTGCGAGAGCAGCCATCGAATGCTCGATAATTACGAATTCCTCCTGCGCAAACGCGAAGAGTTCGCGAATGAACCGATCATTCCGCCACCTCTGGTGCGCGGTGATGATTTGATCGCGCTCGGGTTAAAGCCCGGGCCGAAGTTCGGTGAAATTCTCGAAGCCGTGGAGACGCGACAGCTCGAGGGGACGCTGCGGACGAGAGAGGAAGCGCTGGACTGGGTCAAACGCGAATACTTTTCAGGCAGAAGGAATTGAAAAAAACGTCAAACGCCCAACATCCAACGTCGAACGTCCAATGAGAATTCTGATGATTAGCGCCGAAGGGCCGCCTTTACAGCGAGCGGGCGCGCTCGTGGATGTGATGGATGCGCTGCCAGGCGCGCTGCGCGCGCGTGGACATGAAATAAGCGTCGCTCTGCCGTTCTACCGCGAAATTAAGGAAAATCGCGCATTCAAGACAAAGGACACCGGCATAAGTGTCGATGTGCAGGTGGGCGATAAGACTTACCTTGCCCAGTACCTCGAGGGGCGGAGCGCCAGCGGCGTGCAGTTATTTTTGATTCGTTGTGATGAGTTTTTTGATCGCCCGGGAATTTACGGCGAGCGTGGTAAGCCGTACGAAGATAATTCCGCGCGATTCATTTTCTTCTGTAAAGCAACGCTGGAATTGGCTCGGCGCTTGACGCCGCAGGTGGAAATTTTGCACCTGCACGATTGGGCCGCGGCATTGGTGCCGGTTCTTGTGTATGCGCAGGGGCTGCCATTCAAAACCGTCCTGACGATCCATCACGTAGCTGACCAGGGCAGTTTTTGGGGACTTGATTTCGGACTCACAAATTTGCCAGAGCGGTTTTTCACCCTGCATGGAGTCGAGTTTTTTGGGCGACTGAATTTTCTCAAAGGCGGAATCCTTTACGCCGATAGAATCACAACCGTTAGCGAACATTACCGGCGCGAAATCTTAAGGTCACCCGGCGGTTGCGGCCTCGACGGGGTGCTACGCGAAAATGCGCATCGCCTTAGCGCCATCTTGGATGGCGCAGATTACACGCGCTGGAATCCGGCGTCGGACCGTTTGCTGCCTGCGCGTTATGATCCAAGGCGGCTTCGAGCGAAACAGGTTTGCCGCGAGGCATTGGTGAAGGAGATGAACCTCGCGGCTGCACCGCGCGGCCCGGTCTTTGGGATGGTGACTCGCGTCGTCCAGGAAAAAGGCTTCGAAATTCTGGTGCCCGTGCTCGATCGGCTTCTTTGGGATGATGTTCGCTTGATCATTCTCGGAGAAGGCGATCCGGCTTATGAAACTGCGCTCGCAGTCGCAGCCAGAAAATTTTCAACAAGATTCGCCTACGAAAAAAACTACGACGACAAACTGGCGCACCTCATTGAAGCAGGGATGGACATCAGCTTGATTCCATCGCGCTTCGAGCCAGCCGGTTTGATTGCGATGTACAACTTGAAATATGGCGCACTCCCGGTGGCCTGCGTGACGGGTGGAATCCAGGAGATTATCGAGGACTACGATCCGACAACGGACAGCGGTTACGGCTTTCTTTGTTACGAATATTCAAGCGAGGCCTTCTGGGACGCAATCAAGCGCGCGCGGCAAATCTTCCGAAATCGACGCCTCTGGACCAGGTTGATGAAACAGGCGATGGCGCGCGATTTTTCGTGGGACGTCTCCGCGGAGCGCTATGAAGCTCTCTACAGAGAACTCGTTAGCGAGACTGACAAAGCAGTCGCGTAGCTGAGTCGACGTTCTTTCACCTCTCCCCTTGGGCAAGGGGAGAGGACTAAGGTGAGGGGTTCGAGCCACGCGGGTGCTGCTTACCCGATTAACCCTCACCTCCCTCCTCTCCCTTGGGAAGGGCGAGGCGACCGTCTGTACTGACGCGCTCGAGCTTTCAGGTTGCCAAGTGCGCCTACCTATGGAATTTTGGGCGGCTTTCCTCCCCGAACCTTATGGCTTACGCAATCATTAAGACTGGTGGCAGACAGTTTCGCGTCGCTGAAGGCGACACGATTGATGTCGATGTTCTGGAACTCGAGCCCGGCAAGACCGCAACCTTCGGTGACGTGTTGATGTTTGCCGACGGAGACAACGTGACGCAGGGCGACCCGCTCATTTCAGGGGCGAAGGTGACAGGTGAGGTTCTGGAACAGCGCAAGGACAAGAAAGTGATCGCGTTCAAGTACAAGCGGCGCAAAGGTTATCACCGCACAGTTGGCCATCGTCGCAAATTGACGCGCGTGAAAATCAAAAGCATCAGCCTGGGAGCGAAAAAGGGCCCAGCGAAGAAGACCGATGAGTAAACGTCCAACGATCAACATCCAACGCTCAACTCTCAATTCTTAGAAAATGGCTCATAAAAAAGGACAAGGCAGCGTTAAGAATGGCCGCGACAGCGTCAGCAAACGGCTGGGTGTGAAAAAATTCGGCAGCGAAATCGTTGTGGCCGGCAACATCATTGTGCGCCAGCGCGGGACCAAGTTTTTGCCCGGCAAAAACGTCGGGCTCGGCCGCGACTACACAATTTTTGCGCTGCTGGACGGCAACGT
>DATASP010000008.1:0-14158 GCA_036269155.1 Candidatus Udaeobacter sp. | reverse complement strand
CGGGTCATCTCCATGAGGCCAAGTTGTGAAATGGGAAGTACATGCGTTCTGGCTTTGTCGCGGGTGAGCCGCTCCTTCATCAAATTATAGACTGCCTGCTGATCTCTACGGCTCTTCATGTCGATGAAATCACTTATGATCAGACCTCCAATATTGCGCAGCCGAAGCTGGCGGGCGATTTCATCCGCCGCCTCCAGGTTTGTCTGCAAAATTGTTTTCTCCACATCGCGTCCGCCTTTGTTGCGGCCGGTATTCACATCAATCGCTACCAGCGCTTCGGTCTCGTCGACCACAATGTATCCGCCACACTTCAACCAAACTTGCCTGTGAAAAGCATCGTCAATTTGCTTTTGCACGCCATAAGTCTCAAAAATCGGCGTCGCGCCATCGTAAAAGTGGAGCCGATTCCGCGCGCGCCGGGAAATCTGCGCAATCATGTCGATCATCCTGTCCGTTGATTCGCGGTCATCACAAACGACTTGGTCGATTTCTTCGGTCAGAAAATCGCGCACGGTTCTCTCTACCAGATCAGGTTCCTCAAACAGGCGGCAAGGAGCCGGGTTCTCCCGAATGGCCTCCTCGACTTTAGCCCATTGATCGAGCAGGAAACATAGATCGCGTACGAAATATCGGGCGCGCTGGCCTTCACCAACCGTGCGAATGATGACTCCAACACCTTCGGGAACATCCAGATCGCGCAAAATCTTCCGTAGCCGCTCGCGTTCTTTTGGACTCTCGATTTTGCGTGAGATACCGCTGTGATCACTGAAGGGCATCAGAACCAGGTAGCGCCCCGGGAAACTGAGATTGGTTGTCACCCGCGGCCCTTTCGTGCCGATCGGGCCTTTGGTTACCTGCACGATTACATCCGAGCCGACCGGGTAAATGCTGGGTATATCCTTTACGGTGATTCGTTTTCGAGGCCGCTTGTTTCCCCGGCGATCGATTTCTTCAATGCCGCTGTCAAGCGCAGCCGGAATCGCATCCCAAAAGTGGAGGAACGCGTTTTTCTCAAAGCCGATGTCAACAAACATCGCCTTCAGGCCCATCTCGATGTTTCTGACCTTACCCTTGTAGATGCTGCCGACGATGTTCCGTGAGGTCTTACGTTCGACGCTGTATTCTTCCAACCGCCCGTTCTCGAGCAGGGCAACGCGGGATTCGAGTCTTTCCACGCTGAGTATCAGCTTGTTGCCGGTCTTTCGAGAGGAAAGGCCCAAAATCTTTTTTACCTTGTCTATCATAAAACTGAAGTAGTTGAGCGGTCATAAGCAAACTGAGATGGTTCTGCCGCAATGTTTCTGACCGGGGTTCATCGTGTTGTTCCGCGCCGCCGACTGGGCGGCGGGGGCGCAGGCGCCGGCTGCGGATGCACTCCAAAGAGCCGTTGAAAGAAGTTGCGGGACGGCGCCGGCGCCGCAGGCACTGCGCGAGGCACAGGAGCGCTGGCTCGCCGTCGCACCTTTCCTTGCGTGTCGGCTTCCGGTTCTACATCAGGCGACGCGTCCGAACTTGCCATTTGCGCGGCCGTGCCTTGTGAGTTATCGGCCCCTTCCTCATCCTCGCTCCCGAGATTTCCTCCCGCGTCGTGAAAACTCACTGATTTGACCAATTGGAGCGGATTGGCATGATGCGCCGGTGCAAGCCAGGCGACCTGCATATCGAACTTTCCTTCACCCTGCGCGAGCGTCCGCTCGATAATGCGTGTAGCGATTGGACCTGCCACCTCGCCGCCGTGGCCCGAAGCACCCTGCACCATGACTGCGACGACATACTTCGGATGGTCATATGGCGCGAAGCACACAAACCACGCCACGTTTTCCTCGTGGCCACGCTCGGTAGCCTGCGCAGTGCCGGTTTTCCCAGCCACCACGAAGTCCTTCAAACGCGCTCTGCCACCGGTTCCTCCATCTTCGTTAACAACTTTCCAAAGGCCTTTGCGTACGAGATCAATTTTGTCAGGCGAAATTTCCTTGCGTAAATCCGTTCGCACTCGTGGGGTCGGCGGTACTGCAACATTACCCTTATCATCCAGTACTGGAGAGCCGTCTTGCTTCAAGACTCGGTCAACCAGCCGCGGGTAATAGCATACGCCGCCATTTGCAACAGCCGCATAGGCCATTGCCAATTGAAGCGGCGAGACAAGCGTGTAGCCCTGGCCAATTGTAACGTTTGCCGTTTGCGCTTGTGACCATCTTTCCTGTGGGTGATGTATTTGCATCCACTCCGGCCCTGGCATATTGCCGGTTTGTTCCCCTGTCAGTTGCAGGCCCGATTCTTCGCCAATGCCCAACATTTTGCCAATGGCATCGATTGACTGAATCCCAGCAGCGTTCCCGTACTGATAAAAATATGAGTCGCATGACACCTTGAGCGCATCGGCGAGTCCGATGGTCCCATGGGTATAATGTTTTTCGGCTACCCAGCAGCGGAAAAAGTGATCGCCGTAACTCACACCTCCACCACAGCTATATTTGGCGCCTGCGAGATTTTTCCCGCCGCCGCGCAGACCAGCGAGCGCCGTGATGAGCTTGAATGTTGACCCGGGCGGCAAGCAGCTGATCGCGCGGGCTACCAACGGGTCGCCCTCGTCTTTTTGCAGCGCTTTCCAATCCTTTGCCTTGATGCTCGGGATGAAGGTATTCGGATCGAACGAAGGCACAGAAGCCATCGCCAGGATGTTGCCATTATTGGGATCGACTACTACCGCGCCGGCCCGGGGCACCACGCGCAGCGCTTCCTCCGCAATCGCTTGAATCCGAGCATCGATGGTCAGGAAAACATTCGCTCCCTGCTGCGGCGGATCTTCACGCAAGACACCCTCGATCGTCCCTTTCGCATTCCGTCGGAGGTAACGTACGCCGGGCTTCCCTCGCAGATATTCGTCCATTGATTTTTCGATGTTCGATTTTCCTTCCACGTCCTGCTGATAGAAAGTGAACTTGCCGGCGTCTTCCTTATCGATGTCGTTAGGCATGCCGACATAACCAAGAATATGGGACGCGAGAGCACCGTAAACATAAGAGCGGACTGGTTTGAGCGCGAGTTCGACACCCGGCAATCCGACATCGTGCTCGGAGAATTTCGCCAGAGTTGGAAAATCGATGTCTTTAACATATGAAAACGGCACCTCGGTATCGTTACGATAGTGTCGCTGCAGCTTGGCCGCATTATAGTCGCGCGCCAGATCCAGATCGTTGAGACGTGGGATGACACCGTCATTTACAATTTTTATGATGTCCGGTTCTTTCTGATCTTTTGGCATGCCGCTGATAATTGCTCGGTATTCGGTCAACGGCGGCTGACCAAATCGTTCGCGATAACCTTTAACCATTTCAGGCAAATAAAAGTCGACTTCGTAGCTGGCGCGGTTTTGAACAAGAGTCAGGCCGTTGCGGTCCTTGATCTCACCGCGCACCGATGGGATGCGCACAGTTGCCTGAGAACTGCCACGAAGCTGTGCTGTCCACGCCGAGCCGTGAGCCACTTGTATCCACCAGAGCCTGAGCCCAAGCGCGCCTATGCCCAGCAGCATTAGTAGGGCGAGAAATTGAATGCGGAGACGCGAACCCATTCTGCGCTTGTTCATTCGAGTTGCCCCCTTTCTGGACTATATGGATAGGCCGTCATGCGTCCGATCCATTCCAAAAGCCAGAACGCAATCGGTGCCACGAGCAATGCGATGATTCCGGGCCCACCGATTTGCCACCATATTTCACGGTTAAAGACAATAGAGCCGCGGCGAAATGTGATCATCAGGTATTGCGCCAAAACTATTAATGAGGTGAAAACGCCGCTCAGGACAGCATGCACTTCCCAGTGGCCGCGGGCAAAGAGCGGTCTGAGGCCATGCATGATTCCTGCCAGCACACCGTACAGGAGTATCGATGATCCGGTCGAGATTTCAACCTTCCCGCCGATTACTTGTACAGTCAGTGCGTCCAGCAAAACCCCTGCGAACAACGCAAGCGCCAGCATCAGAGGAAACGGGAGGGCCATTGCACCATAGAAGACAATTACGGGCACAATGTAGACATGCGCGTTGTAGAGCCATGGTAGTGCGGGGATAAAAAGCTCCGCAATCTGCGTTACCAGCACCAGGAATAGCAAAAGGAAAAAGAATATCATCTTCGCCCTGTTACTACGAATACATCCTCCAGATGCGATAGATCGACCGCCGGGGTCAGTTGCGCTTGTCCGTCCAATTCCCGGACGCGATAACTCTTCACCGCCCCGATGAGCAAGCCCGACGGAAAAACGCCGCCTACCCCGGAAGTATAAACTTTCTGTCCGGGCTTTAGGTCCGCCTGCTTCGACAAGAAATTTAGATCCAAGAGTGGAGTCATTCCCGTAGTCACTCGCTCGCCGGAGACGATTCCCTGTTCGCGGCTTCCTTCCACCGATGCCGCGACGCGGCAGCTTTCATCGGCAACCAACAACACAACCGAGATGACGTCGCTTACGGTGGTAGTTTTCCCCACCAGACCAACTTCAGTTACAACAGGCATGTCGGTGTCGATGCTATCTTTCTTGCCCCGGTTAATGGTGACGGTTCGCCACCACGTGGAGGAATCACGCGCAATAACTTCTGCTGCGATTAACTTGAAGACTGAGCGCTCCCGATAATTCAGCGCGTGGCGCAGCCGGTTTACTTCATGCTCCACATCGCGCAGGCTCTGGTTCGTCGCGCGCAGCTCTCTGTTTTCGATCTGAAGTCCAGCGTTCTCGTGCTCTAGTTGATCGAGCGACTTTAATCCACTACGCACGGACGTGATCTGTTTTTTAAGTCCTGAGCCGCTGGTCAAAAATGGGGCGAGCAGCTGATATACTCCAGCCTTGAATTTCTGCGTGGTGTTCGGACCGAAGCTGAGAAAATAGCCCAGAACAGCCCCAAAAATCAGCAGCGCGATGATGTTTGTACGGCTCATTCCGATTTCGGATACCGGATGGCGGTATCAGAAGTGCCTCCGGTTTCCGCTTTCCGCTTTCCGGTTTGGTTAGCGCCACTGGCGATCCGCTGAGGCGACCTGACGCAAAAACTTAAGTTCATTGAGGCATTTGCCGGTCCCTTCGGCGACTGCACTGAGGGGATCTTCAGCTACATGGACAGGCAAACCTGTTTCCTCACTCAACAGCTTGTCAAACCCACGCAGCAACGCTCCTCCGCCTGCGAGTACCAATCCTCGATCGACAAGGTCCGCCGAAAGCTCGGGCGGACAGCGCTCCAGCGTAATGCGTACAGAATCGACTATCGTCGAGATCGGCTCAAGCAATGCTTCGCGCACTTCCTGAGAAGTAATCATGAGCGTTTTAGGCAAACCAGCGACCAAGTCGCGTCCCTTAACTTCTACGCTCGTTTCCTTTTCACTCGGATATGCCGAGCCGATCTTTATTTTGATCTCTTCGGCCGTACGTTCGCCAACCATTAAGTTGTAAGCGCGTTTCATATACTGCACGATCGCCTCGTCCAACTCGTCCCCGGCAACACGCACACTTCGGCTAAATACAATTCCGGAAAGCGAAATAAGGGCCACCTCAGTCGTGCCTCCGCCAATATCAATGATCATGTTGCCGGCTGGATCCTGCACCGGAAGTCCCACACCGATTGCTGCTGCCATCGGTTCTTCGATTAAGTAAACTTCCCGCGCTCCAGCATGAGTCGCCGATTCCCGCACCGCGCGCTTTTCAACTTCTGTAATTCCGGAGGGGACTGCGATTACCACGCGGGGTCTCGCGCGCACTTTGCGATTATGCACTTTAGTGATGAAATGCCTCAACATCGCCTCGGTAACTTCAAAGTCTGCAATGACACCATCTTTTAGCGGACGCACCGCGACAATGTTTGCCGGTGTGCGACCAAGCATGCGCTTGGCTTCGTCACCTACTGCCAGCACTCTGTTGGTGCCGGCCTGTACGGCGACCACCGACGGCTCACGCAGAACGATCCCCTGATCTTTTACGTAAACAAGGGTGTTCGCCGTGCCGAGGTCAATCCCGATGTCGCTGGATAACCAGCCGAAAAGTCCGTTGAACATGAATTATTTATTTGCAGCACTTTCCAGTCCGAGGGAAGCGCGTCCATCCATCTGAACAGATCCTCTTCGCAGGACCCTTCCCCGCGACGCGATTCGGCCAGGCTGAAACGCGGTAACATGAAACAGTGCGGAGCGCCGTCAAGCGCATATTGTGCGAGTCTAGAGTGCTGAATTAACAGTGTGTTGCAATTTTACCCGTTAGTCCATTACTCCTCTATTCCATTACTCCGATGCAAAAAATCGTCGTTGCCCCCTCGATTCTAGCCGCCGACTTCTCGCGACTCGGTGACGAAATTCGTCGCGTCGAAGCCGCAGGCGCAGATTGGATTCATTGCGACATCATGGACGGACATTTCGTCGACAACATTTCCTTCGGGCCGGAGATTGTCAGGATTGTACGCGGCCTGACCAATCTTCCGCTCGATGTTCATCTCATGATTGAGCATGCCGACCATTACGTGCCGCGTTTTGCCAAAGCCGGCGCAAACTCGATCACCATTCATGTAGAACCGGAAGCAAAACACGACGTTGCGAAAACGTTGCAGCAGATTCGAGAGTCCGATTGCCGCGCTGGCCTGACTTTAAATCCCGAAACCGCATTCGATTTAATCGAACCATATCTCCACAAGATCGACATCTTGCTGATCATGACAGTGCACCCCGGTTTCGGCGGCCAACCGTTTCGAGCGGATCAAATGCACAAAGTCAGGCGCGCCAGATCGCTGAATGACCAGATCGACATCGAAGTGGATGGCGGTATCAACGCGGAAACCGCCAAGCTTTCGATCGAAAATGGCGCAAACGTCCTGGTCGCAGGGACCTCAATTTTTCGCTCAAACGATTATGCCAAGGCGATTCGCGAGTTGCGCGGAGAATGACAAAAGCGCGGACTGCCGAACTTAGTGTACTTCAGCCGCTTCACCCGCCATCACCGGCTCGGCTTCTTCGGTCGTTTCAGCCATCACCTCGTCAGTTTGCGTGACGCGCACAACTTCTTCGATGGTTGTTTTGCCTTGCGCCACGCGTCGCCAGCCGTCCTGCCGCAAAGTTTCCATGCCTTCGACAATGGCACACTGCTTAAGCTCGCCGCCATCGCGTTTTCGCATGATCAGTTTTCTCAGCGGTTCAGTGATGGCGCAAATTTCATAAATCGCCGCGCGACCTTGATAGCCGGTCTGGCGGCATTGATCACAGCCGGCCCCGCGTCGGAAGCTCGTGCCGAGTTCTTTCACCGGAAAACCGATCTCGGCGAGGTAGTCGCGCGGATAATCCGCGATTTGAATACAGTCGGGACAAATCGTGCGCACAAGCCGTTGAGCGATGAACGCCTTGACGACCGAGGAGAGCAGAAAGGGTTCCACGTCCATATCGAGCAAACGCGTGATGCCGCCTACGGCATCATTCGTGTGGAGCGTGCTGAAAACAAGGTGGCCAGTCATGGCCGCGCGAATGGCGATGTCCGCGGTTTCAACGTCGCGGATCTCGCCGACCATCACTACGTTGGGATCCTGTCGCAAAATGTGACGGAGACCTTTGGCGAAAGTCAGATCGATCTCCGGTTTCACATCGATCTGTGAAACACCGGCAATGCGATATTCGACCGGTTCTTCAATCGTGATGATCCGGCGTTGCACTGAATTGATGCTACTGAGAAAACAATAAAGCGACGTCGATTTTCCGCAGCCGGTGGGCCCGGTGAGAAGGATGATCCCGTTGGGCAGTGCCAATAGATGGCGGATGATCTTCTCCTGTTTTTCGCTCAAATCGAGTCGATCGAACCCGAACTGCTGCTCGCTCCGGCTGAGCAATCGGAGACTGATCGATTCACCGTTCACGGTGGGAATTGTCGAAACACGCACATCGATGTTCTGATTACTCGACTGCAAATTCATTCGCCCATCCTGGGGCAACCGGCGCTCAGCAATATCCATGTGCGACATCACTTTCAGGCGCGAGATGATGGCCGATTGCAAGACGCGCAATTGCGGGGGCACAGCGACTTCGTGCAAAATTCCGTCGATTCGATATCGAATCCGTAGGTCGTTTTCGAGCGGCTCGACATGGATGTCAGTCGCGCGTTCCAAGATCGCTTCGCGAATGATCTGGTTTACGAATTTCACCACGGACGCTTCTGGATCGTCGGCATTGAGCTCAATCGCAGTCTCAGTGTCGTGCAACGCCTCGAAGGGACGATTCGTCTTAAGGATCTCGTCGAAAGTCTCCGCGCCGACGCCGTAGAGCGTTTTCATCGCGCGCAAAAGCTGCGCGCGCGGCACGAGCACCCACTCGGCTGGCTTTTTCAAAAGCTGTGCTGCGAGCTGGCGGCCGATGGAATTGAAAAGATCGTAGGTCGCCAGCACGACCGAATTCTCCTTCACCTCGATGGGAAGAATTTGGTGTTGAAAGACAAAACGACTCGGTAAGACCGATAAAGTAGCGCGATCGATCTTTTTCGCATCCATGGAGACGACCGGCACACGGAAGAAATTCCCGATTGCACCCAGGAACCGTTGCTCGTCGACTTTGCCGGAGTCGAGCACCTGGCCCACCCACGAACCGCCGTTCAGGTTTATAGCCAACTGCTCGGCTTCTTCGTTCGAAGTTACGCCACTTTCCAGCAGCAAATTGATCAGAGATCGACTGGGAGCTGCGCTCATCAAAGGAAATTCACGGCATGTGTAATGCGCGGCGCACGGGATCGGTAAGCGTGCCGGTGACGCGCATGGAATAATTCTTTTGCAGGCGCGCAATGGCGTCGGCGACTTCTGGCGTAAACACGCCGTCAACCGGGCCGCAATAATAGCCCAACCGGCGCAATGCGGTTTGCATTGAGCCTACATAAGCCGGTTGCAGAATTAACTGTTCGGGCGCTTTGAAGTAGTAAAACCATCGCCAGTGATATCTCGCCGCGAAGTCAGTTGCGTTCACACGCGGCCCCTGATGGACCAATCCCCATTCGCTTCTCTGCGCCAAAGGATCGGTCGGACGAAAAATATCGTGAGACAAAACGTCGAATTCATCCGCTTGGGCAATGGTCGCACCAAGTCCGAGAACCAAAGCGAGTGTTATTCGTTTCATAAAGCGCAGAGGAGGTTACTACATATCTTTCGCCGCCGGAATATCAGGCGGCGGTAATGCTAACTGTTTGCCACCCTCTCCCTTGGGGCAATCCGGACACTCGTTCTGATCCAACTCGGGGCCAAAATGTGTGGTGTCCTCCCATTTCTGGCGCAGCCGATAAGCGTCCAACTTCGTCAGGGTCACCTGCGGACACATGAGAACAATCAGCTCACTGCGCGCCTTACTGCTTGCCGTGGCCCGGAACGCCGCGCCGATAAGGGGAAGACGCGACAGGTAGGGAATGCCCTGATAATTTTTTTGCTTGGTATCTTCAACCAGCCCGCCCAGAATGATGGTCGATCCGTTCGCCACGGAAACATTCGTGCGGACATAACGGGTGGCGATGGTCGGGACCTGATTGCCACTGATATTGACGTCTCCGCCCTGCACGATGTTGTCGATCTTCTGCAAAATATCGAGCGACACTTCCTTCTCAGAATTAATCAGTGGCACGACCTCGAGTTGCGTCACCACCTTCTTGTACTCGATGCTCGCCGAAACAGCAGCTGTGTTATTTATACCAATGTTCGCATTTGAAAGGGTATTTACCGGAACCGGAACCTCCCGCCCTGACGCGATAATCGCTTTCTTGTTGTTGCTCGTGAACACGGTCGGCCGCGACATCACTCTGAACCGACTGGTGGACTCAAGCAGATGCACAATGGCCGCCAGATAGTTGCCGGCCGCTACATACACATTGGTGCCACTGGCTACGTTCTGAATAATCTGACTGAAATTGATCAGGTTCGAAGGATCGATAATTCCTCCTCCCGTTCCGGTGTTTCCACCGACGATTCCAGGTGAAACGGAAGGAGCGACACTGGGAATCGGAATTGCCGGGGGGTTAGTAAAAATGTTGTTGTTGCGCGAGATTCCCACCACTTTGTTTTTGTACTTTGCGAACCAATCGACACCGAATTCCTCGTTGTTGTCGAGTTCCAACTGGCCAATGACCGTGCTCAGCGCCACTTGCGGCGCCCTTACGTCCATCTCGTCCAAGATTTTGTTCACCTTCACAACAATATCGCGACTGCCGAGAACGATGATGGAATTCCCGCGCTGATCAGCGATGAGCTTGGCGTTTCCTACGGTGACCGCTTGGGGGGTCGTGTCTACAGGCTGCGTGGAGAGTTCCTCCGAAATATTCAAACTGCTTCCGCCCCCAGTGGCGGTAGACGAGCTGTTGCCCAGCCCGTTCAGCCCACCCGTATAGGAGGAACCTGTGCCTCCGGGTCTTTGTCGCGGTTGCGGGCTTTGACCCGGGGCGCCACCACCGGGCACCGCGCCAGCGCCGGCTCCCCCTCCCTCTGTGCCGGGTTCGGTTAAAGCTTGTACAAGCACGGGCAACACGTCGCCCGCGGAAACGTACTGCAAATAGCGCGTGACCGGTTTTCCAAACTCAACGTTGGCATCAAATTCGTGGATTAGCTGACGAATAAAAGGCATGTTGATCGGACGCGTCACGACGTGAATCCGGTTGGTGCGCACGTCGGGAGTAAGTTTAATCTTACCGACGATTATCGCTTCTTCGGACAGCACACCGGCACCTCCGGATTCGACCGGTATCGGTTGCGGTACGTTTCCCGGCATTTTCACCGAGCGAACACCCGGCTGACCCGGCGTTTGAGTACCTTTCTCGAAAATGTCGTTCAGCATGTCGACTACTTTGCTGGCATCCGCGCGCTCGAGCTTGATAAACTCACTCACCACTTCCGCCGGGGCGACGTCGATTTGTTCTATGACACCAGCAAGCTGTCGAATGATATCGGCGTTCTGCGTCACCAGAAGACTGGATGACTTCGGCAGAGCGAGAATGTTAATTGTGCCGGAGCTCCCCTGAAAATACGCCATCAACACTTGCTGAAGTTCTTGCGGATCGGCGTACTGTAATCTGAACAAGACGCTCACGACCGGGTTCCCCGCAGGAATGTCTGCCAAATCTGAAATAATCGGCACTGGTGCCTTGCGAGGATTCTGCCCGGCCCCCACGACATCGACTATATCGCGAGCAACCGGAACCAGGGAAATTCCATTAAGAGCCATGCTTATTTCGATGATCTTAATTGCCTCATCGCGCGACACATCTTTAGCGATGAAAATGTTCACCTTGCCCTGGACAAAATTATCCATCACCAATTTCTTACCGGTGAGCTGTTCGTAAAGATGTAACACATCGACTACGTCGCTGTTTGGAAACTGGAGCCGAACCGTTGCTGGGGCGCTCGCAGGAGGAGGCGCCTCCGGCGGCGGCTGACTCGCTGCGTTAGGAGTGGTCGTATCCAGCGGCTGCGCCTTTGGCGCCTTAACACTTCGGGGCACGTCGCGACGCTTCGGTGCTTCCTCAGCCGAAACTGCTGTCGCGCTGACAAGCGCGAGCATTGCGATACAGAAAAGCCGGTGCACAGTCCTATCTGGGTGGATGGGCGACGCTAGGAGATTTGTTAGACCCGTCAACGTATTTCCCTTGGTTGAAACAATCCATCACTGCTCGGGTTGGTTGAGGCAAGGGCTCGTAGCTTACTACCGATTACCGATGCTGCAAGTGATTCGCTCTTCAAATCCAAGTCTCGCTCGAGCCGCCGCGATTACTTCCTGTATTTTGATGGCGACGGACGTTTTCGCTGCGGCCGCACGGACTCCAAATGCAGTTGTTCAGATCCGATCCATCCTTCGCGCACAACAAGATGCTTGGAACCGTGGCGACATTGATGGATTCATGAATGGATACGCGCGCTCAGTATCAACTGTTTTTATCTCAGAAGATTCGGTCCGTCGCGGATGGGAAACTGTGCGGGCCCGGTACCGCCAGAAATATTCTGATCGCGCGAAGATGGGAACACTCAGTTTTTCCGATATTGAGATCAATTTGCTGTCCTCTGATGCGGCTGTCGTGCTGGGTCGCTGGAGATTGGAACGGGCAAAAGATCGCCCACATGGCCGCTTCACGCTCATTTTTAGACGCCTGCCAGGGGGCTGGCGAATTGTGCACGATCATACGTCGGCAGCGCCGTGATCATTTGCAGCGTCCGTGTCAGCCCTCGAAACTTTCGAGGTTCACGGAAACTTCATGCGATTCACGCAGCCGCGTGAGCAGCTTCTCATGAATATTATCGAAGCCCCCGTTACTGAAGACAACCACCACATCTTTTGGCCGCAGCATCGGAACTATTCGATCCACGATGGCGTCGGCATTGCGTTCGTAAAACGCACGTCGGCCGTCCTTGGCGATCGCAGCTACTACTCTCTCCGGTTTCAATCGCTCATTTTCGGGGATCTGTTCCAGCCTTGCTACCTGTGAGATGAAAACGCCGTCGGCAAATTTGAAGGCTTCGGGAAGTTGCTCTTGAAACACTGCGCGCCTGGTGGTGTTCGAGCGGGGTTCGAACACAGCCCAGAGCCGCTGTCCCCGATAACTATGCCGGAGCGCCTCCAAAGTTTGGGCAACCGCTGTGGGATGGTGGCCAAAATCGTCAATCACCTTCACACCCTGTACTTCGCCACGAACTTCCAGCCGCCGGGCAACACCGGCAAAACTCTTCAACGCGCTGTTGATTCTCGCCGTAGGCACGTCATAAAAGCGCGCCGCCATCACGGCCATCGCAGCGTTACGGACATTGAATTCGCCGATTAGCGGAATTTCGAAAGTTTCTTCTCCAAGCTTGAAGCTGGACCCCCCGGGCGAGGAAGCGACCTCCCGGATTCGCTGCGCACAATTTTTCGAGAAGCCCACCTCGACCATCTGCGCCAGGCAATCCTTTGCGACTTCGACGCAATTCGGATCATCGCCATTTAAGAGCACCATTCCATTCTGAGGAACGATGTTGAGCAAACGCCTAAAGCTGAGCTTGATTTCATCGAGATTCTTGAAGATGTCCGCATGATCAAACTCGATGTTGTTTACGATCAGCAGTTCCGGCAGGTAATGAATGAATTTTGAACGCTTGTCGAAGAATGCAGTGTCGTACTCGTCGCCTTCAATCACGAAATATTTGGAATCGTTCAGACGCGCCCCCTGACCAAAATTTTTCGGCAGTCCGGCAATGAGGTAACCGGGGTTGCGTCCGACCTTGTCCATGATCCAGGCAAGCAACGCCGTGGTGGTTGTCTTTCCGTGTGTTCCCGTAACGACGAGGTTATGCCGTCCCCGCAAAAAATAATTTTTCAGCACTTCCGGCAACGAGAGATAGAACAACTTTCGGTTTAGGACGGCTTCCACCTCCGGGTTGCCGCGTTTCATCGCATTGCCGATCACGACCACATCGGCATCGGCGGGGATATTCTCCGCGTGATAGCCTTCTCTTGCCGTAATGCCCTTCTCTTGAAGAAAGTTTGACATCGGCGGGTAAACATTTTCGTCCGAACCAGTGACTTTAAAACCGCGGTCTTGCAGTGCAGCCGCCACCGACGCCATGGCGGTCCCGCAAATTCCGAGGAAATGAAATTTCTTCGGCTGTTCTTTCACGCCACTCTTCTACGTCAGCCGCCGGAAAAAGAAACCACGGATTGCACGCATTTCAGGGTAGCAACGAGCGCCTGTCATCCCGAGCACAGTGAGAGGCCGCCTGCGACTTACGATGACAGGTTACGAATCGCGGCCGTCACTTTTTTTCAAACACCTCAACAGCCTCCCAGGCTTCGTCGGGTGGTGCTTGTTCGTATTCGAGAGCGCGCGCGAGATACATTTTGGCCAGCCGATCGTCCGGATAAAATTCCAGGAAACGTGAGAACAGGATCTTCGCCTCAATAAAATCGCGAACGCGAAATTTCTCCAGTCCCTCTTCGTAAGTTTCCAGCCATTTCAGAAATTCCGGATCGAGCTTTTCGTCGTGCGAACCGACGAAAGTAAAAACGTCCGCCGGTTTGATTTTGCCTTTCACCTGGACACGGGCCACGGAGCGCAAATAAACCTCGTCTCGCACCAGCTCAGCCGCAGAGGCGCCAACCAGAATATCGAGCCCATAGACCCGGGTGAGACTCTCCAGACGTGATGCCAGGTTCACCGC
>DATASP010000007.1:0-6953 GCA_036269155.1 Candidatus Udaeobacter sp. | reverse complement strand
ATGTATCCGCCGCCCTGCGCGCTGTTTCTCGCTGGTGCAAGCCTGCTCGGACAAGGGGGGTTGATTCTTCTCTTGGTCGCGATCAATTCTGCGGCCTGGTTTTATAGTGCCCGGCTGAGTGCCATCCTCGCAGGAGGAATGGCTGGAGCGAGAAATGTTTGGCTCTATGTGATTCCGAATCTGCTGGTGATTGTTTATATCTGGTCCAGTTATCACCTGGGCCAGCCGAACCTTGTTTTGCTCGCGCTGATGCTTGGCGCTTTTTTTTCTCTGCGCGCGAACCGCGAAACTGTCACCGGCAGTCTGATTGCTGTTGCTGCGGCCATCAAAGCTTTTCCGGTAATTGCGATCGTTTATCTCCTTTACCGGCGCTATTGGATAGCAGCAGTCAGCCTTGTCGTGACGCTTGTATTTTTAGTTCTCATTCTACCAGCGCCATTCCGAGGCTTTGAACGAGCGTGGCGCGACATCGAGAAGTGGAGCGCCGGAATGCTAAAATACAGCGAAACCAGCGTGGGACAGCGCCCCATGCGCAGCTACACGTGGAAAAATCAATCTCTGGTTGGGGTCAGCAATCGCTTGCTTCGCCACGTTGATGCCGATGCTGCCTCTGCTCCGCATCAGCCGATTTACGTGAACTTGGCGAATCTCAAATTTTCGGTCGTAAATGCAATCGTTGTTAGCATCGCACTGGTGCTGGGCAGCGTGTTCATCGCGGTAATGCCACGGCGGGATATGCGAACCGTGGAGACCGATGCAATCGAGTTCGCTTTGCTCCTTTTATTGATGCTGATGGTTACACCACTTTCGTTCGGCTACTTCTATTCCTGGCTGATGCTGCCGTTTGCCGTCGTAACGCAACTCGTGCTTACTGCAAAGCATTCTGCGATTCTGTGCTGGAGTCTCCCCGCGCTGGCGTTGCTCGGCCTCGGGTTGTTTTTCCCGCGTGGCGCGCAGCTTTACGGCAATACATTTTTTGCCACGCTGCTGCTCTTTGTCGGATTATCGATCGAGCTTCTGCGCTGTAAGAAACGACCAGAACAAGTGCAACCAGACGCCAGCTAACCGCCCGGTTAATACATCGGTCTGATTGTCGGAGCAGAGGCGGTCGAACTAACGCTGACTGCCGACCTCGCGATCTCGATGATCGCTGTTTGGATGAGCGCGGCGGCTGAGTGCCGTGGCAATTAAATTTTTTTATTCTTAGGAAACTAAATATACTAGAATAGTTTCCCAAAGGGCTCTACAGTTAGCACGAAACAGAAGACAGCATGAAATCACGAAGAGACCTTCAGCAGGAATTGCAGCAAAGAATTCTGAGTCTCCAGGGTGTGACCGAGCGGCAGAACGCAGGCATTCACGAAGATGCCTTTTTTGTCGGACGAACCATGTTCATGCATATCCATAGCCATGGTCATTGCGACATTCGATTAGCGAGAGAAGATCAAGAGCGAGTTCTTGCCGAAGGCAAAGCGCGTTCGCATCGCTGGGCGCCTGAACGAGGCTACGTAACGTTCGTCGTGCGGAACGAAAACGATTTGGCCCCGGCAATGGAGCTTATACAGATGTCGCATGAATACTTCGCCGGTGTAGCACGCCCATGAAGAAAATAATCTTGTTCCTTTCGATCATTTGCGCATCCGGGCTGACAATGGTCAGCATCTATAACACGATCGTCGATGCGCAAAGCTGGGGTTCCGACATTCCGGCTTCGATCCAGACTGCGAGAGATTACTTTCAGCATGTCGATCCACGGCGCTTCTACGTGATCGTCGGACCGGTTAATGAGATTCTAATCGTCCTGGCGATCATTTTCTTCTGGAGAGACGCTGTCTCGCTTCGCGTTTATTTTGCGATTTCGTTTTTGATGTACACTGCAATCGTCATCCTGACGCTTGCCTATTTCATTCCCCGCGATCTGATCCTCTTTACGTGGTCAATTCCGGATCACCTCGACCAAATTCGAGGTGCCGTCGCCGAATGGAGTCACATGAACTGGCTCCGCTCGTTGCTTGGATTCATCGGCGTTCTCTTTTCATTCAAAGCTCTCGACACCTATTACGCCATCGGCAGCAGGACAACATTGACGTGAAACGCCCAAAGAAAGCGCCGCCGCGCAATCGAAAGAACGAGTTCGGCCAGCAACGAATTGTGGAAGCGGCTCGTGCACACTTCTTCTGCCACGGATTCCGCAGCGTGACCATGGATGAGCTCGCGGAGGAGTTGGGAATCAGCAAGAAGACACTGTATGCCCATTTCCCAGGCAAAATCGAACTACTCGAGGCGGTGCTGGCCGACAAGTTTGCTGGCGTCGAAGCGAAACTGAACGAAATCGCACGCGCGCATCCGCACGATTTCTCGGCGGCGCTGCACGAACTGTTAGCCAACATGCAACGCGAATTGGATGAGATTAAGCCGCCGTTCGTTCGCGACATGCGACTGAAAGCGCCGCACGTGTTCAAAGTTATCGAGCGTCGACGAGCTGCTTTGATCGAGCGTTTCTTCGGAAAACTTTTCATTGAGGGTCAACGCTCGGGAATGGTGCGCAAAGACGTGCCGGCCAAGCTCACGATCGAGATTCTGCTCGCCATCGTTCAGGCAATCATGAATCCATTGAAGATGGAGGAATTAGGCATGACGCCGAAAGAGGGGTTCGCCGGAATTCTCAAAATTATCCTCGAAGGCGCGCTGACCCGACGCGGCCGCACCGTCGGCTGATCGAATCGCTGGCTGCTCCAATGCGACTGGTGAGAAAATCGTTCGTCCGAAATCAGACGCTTTGGACTTTCGCCGCGCTCGCAGTGTCGATCTTTCTTTGCGCGTGCAACACTCGAAAGAACGCGGTTTCGGGAACCATCGAAGTGGACGAAGCGCACGTCGGCCCGCGCATGAGTGGACGCGTAGAGAAAATTCTCGCGTGGGAAGGCAATCGTTTGCACGAAGGCCAACTGATCGTGCAACTGGATGCGTCAGAACTGCACGCACGTCGTGATCTTGCCTCCGCGCAAATCAATACGGCAATCCATGACGCGGATGCGCAGGAAGCGCAGTTGCAATTCCTTCGCGACGATGCAACGCGTCAGCAGGAGCTGCTTAAGCGCAAGGTAGTTTCGCCTACTGATGCCGAGCGCGCTGACAGCTCGGCGAAAACGCAGGAGAAGAATCTCGAAGCGGCGAAAACGCGTGTCGCGCAGGCGCGTGCACAGCTTGCCGATATCGATGCGCAGTTAGCGGAAATGCAGGTCACTGCGCCGGCCGATTCCATTCTGGAGGTGCTCAGCGTCAAAGTTGGCGATGTGCTGCCTCCGAATCGTGAGGCCGCCACGCTCCTGTTGACCGGCCATCTCTGGGTGCGCGTCTACGTCCCGGAATCGTGGCTGGGTTTAATCAAACTAGGCGAGCACGTCCGCGTCCGTGTCGATTCCTTTCCGCACACGGATTTCGATGGCGTCGTCGAACAGATAAACCGGCAAGCCGAATTTACCCCGCGCAATGTGCAGACCGTCGCGGACCGGATCAAACAGGTGTTCGGGGTGAAGGTTCGTTTGCCGAGCGACGACGATCGTTTGCGCGCCGGAATGGCGGCTGATGTCTATTTTCCAAATGTAAAATGAGGAATTGCGAATGGAACAAAGGAAAGGTGGAACGCGTTGTCCCTAACGCGTTGTCGCGGGCTCGAGCGATCGGCTTGGGGACAAGCCGATCCACCACATGATTTCGTTCTTATGAGTGAACCAATGATCCAAGCTGAAGGGCTGACCAAGCGTTTCGGCACATTCACCGCCGTTGATCATGTTTCGTTTACTGTCGGAAAAGGATCGATTTTCGGCTTTCTCGGCCCCAACGGCTCCGGAAAAACGACCCTGATCCGGATGTTGTGCGGAATTCTGGAGCCGACCGAGGGGACGGCGCGAATCGGCGGCCACGACATTGTGCGCGATCTGGAGCCCATCAAGGAAATGATCGGCTATATGTCGCAGAAATTTTCGCTGTACGACGAGTTGACCGTGAATGAGAACCTCATTTTTGCAGGAAAACTCTATGGCCTGAGCGGCCGCGAATTGAACCAGCGGCGTGACGAAATGATCGCCACAACGCATCTTGAGCCGTACATCGCCCGACGCGCCGCCCAGCTTTCCGGCGGCTGGCGTCAACGTCTGGCGATGGCTTGCTCGCTCATGCACAAACCGACCGTGCTTTTTCTTGATGAGCCGACGGCAGGCATCGATCCGGTCGCCCGGCGCGAGTTGTGGGATTTGTTGTTCCAGTTTGCCGGAAAGGGGATGACGCTGTTCGTGACAACCCACTACATGGACGAAGCGGAGCGCTGCGATCATGTGGGCTACATTTATATGTCCAAGTTGATCGTATGCGGTGAGCCGGACGAGTTAAAGAAACTGCCGGAGGTAAATCCCCCGGGAACGCGCCGGCTCGATGTGACTTGCGATCACGTGACGACGGCCCTGCGTGCTGTGCATGAGATCCCCGGAGTGCGCAGTGCCACGGTGTTCGGTCAATCGATGCATTTGCTGGTTGATGAAACCGTGAAGCGCGCGCAGATCGAGGAACAACTGCGCAAAGTCGGCATCAGTCATCTCGAGATTCACGAAATAGGTCCTTCGCTCGAAGACGTTTTTGTTGAGCTTTCAGCAAAGCACGCTGGGGAACAGCAAAGAGCCGCATGAGATTGGTCACAGCGCCGCGCGAATTAATTATGAATGAGCGAGCGTGCAATTTTCCGGGGAGCACAGGCTGCCAGCCTGTTGTCGTGGCCAGCTTGCCGACGACTTCCAACGCAATACTCAAATCCCGCGCAATGAACGTTCGTTGGGCTTTTCGGCAGGCTGCCGAAAAAGACAGGCTAGCAGCCTGTGCTCCCCAAACACGAGGAGCGTGCCGCTCCTTGTAAAGAACATGAAGCACAAACTTTTTCGCGGACTCGGCGCGATTCTCTTTAAGGAGTTCATTGTCGTCTGGCGCGATCCGTTGACACTGTTTTTCTTTTTTTTCCCGCCGCTGATCGAGATGATTGCATTCGGCTACGCGCTCGATAACGACGTGAAACACATGGCGATGCTCGTTCTGAACGAAGATCGCACCGTCGAGAGCCGTCAGTTGATCGACCGTTTTGTGAACACGGAGAGTTTTCGTGTAGTGGGCGAAGTGCAAAATTTGGAGCAGCTGAAGAGCGAACTGCGTAAAGGTCGCGCCTACGCTGCGCTGGACATTCCGCCGAACTTCACTCGCGAACTGATGGCAGGGCACTCCGCGCAGGTGCAATTGCTTGTCGATGGATCCAATTCGACTACGGCGTTGCAGGCTCTTCAGACCGGACTCGGCGTGGCGTTAACGCAATCACTGGAATCGCTTTTGCGTGAAACCGGACGGCAGGGGATGCCGATCGATGTTCGTCCTCAAATGCTTTACAACCCGGCAATGCGCGCGCCGAACTTTTTCGTGCCGGGCGTGATCGGAGTCGTCTTGCAAATCGGGACGACGGTTGCTGCCGCCATGGCGCTGGTGCGGGAACGGGAACGTGGCACGCTCGAACAACTGCTGGTAAGCCCATTGAGCCGCGCAGGGCTTATGCTCGGCAAACTCGTTCCATATTTGTGCATCGGTATGGCCATGGCCGTGGTCCTGTTCACGATTATGCGGTTCGTCTTTTCTGTTCCGATCGAGGGCAATGTTCTTGCGATGATGTTTTCAACGCTGGTGTACGTGTTTGCATTGCTGAGCCTCGGTTTGCTTGTCGGCACGATGGCGGAAAATCAGATGCAGGCGCTTCAGATGTCGATGGTGTTTCTGTTGCCGAGCGTATTCTTTTCGGGCTTCATTTTTCCGAGGGAAACGATGCCGTGGATTTTCTATGCGCTGGGCGCACTCTTTCCCACGACGTATTTCATCGCGCTGATGCGCGCGATTATCCTGCGCGGCGCAAATTTCCTCGAATACTGGCCGAACCTTCTCGTTCTCATTCTGATGTCGAACCTGCTTTTCATTCTGTGCGCGCTGCGTTTCCGAAGAAAAATCGCGTGACGATTGGGTAGTGCACGCGTCTCGCGTGCTGTGTGTTTTCTGGGGAGCACAGGCTGTTAGCCTGTAGTTGCCGGCAGCCCTGCCGGCAACATCTATGCACACGCAATTTTGAAGCGACGCCAATTCCCGGTCTCGGCAAGCTGCCGGGACCTGCAGGCTGGCAGCCTGCGCTCCCCAACACTGGAGACGCGCTATCCAGACGCTGTACGAACTTTTCCCACGAATCACCGGGATGCCATGGCATTGCACAAGAAAAGATTGTTGCGGCAGAACACCGCAACCAGCACGCGAGATGCGTGCGCTCCCCGGAAGCCGCGCGAATGCGCTTCTGGTTATCAAGTTCCTTTGTAATCTGCTCGCTGCGTGTCCAAACGAATTCTCTCTAGCGTGCTGTGCATTACCGTCGCCGTCGCCGCGTTCTTCGCGTTACTCTGGTGGCTTGGAATGAGAATGCCCGGCAAAAATATTTCGAACGCGGCGCCGCTATCACCAGATGAAGTAACGTTACGCGAAGAGCTGCGCGCCGACGTGCAAAAGCTCGCTGGCGAAATCGGCGAGCGAAACATGTGGCATTATCCCCAGCTCAATACTGCTGCCGATTTCATCGAAGATTCTTTTTCACGCGCCGGGCTTCATCCGCGGCGGGATAGCTACGAAATACGCGGGCAAGCCTGCCACAACATCGAAGTCGAGATCCCACCCCAACAAGGAGCCACCTCTGCTGAAGCTACGGCGGCCGAGGCGGCGGTGTCCTCGGGCGCCGTAGCCTCGGCGAAGGCGGCCAGTCCGCCGCAGATCATCCTCATCGGCGCGCATTACGATTCGGTGTTCGGCTCGCCGGGCGCCAATGATAACGGCAGCGGTGTCGCTGCAATGCTCGCACTAGCGCGCCGCTTTGAAGGAAGAACTACACA
>DATASP010000006.1:0-2824 GCA_036269155.1 Candidatus Udaeobacter sp. | reverse complement strand
CGCGCCAAAGAATGTTCTTGGGTTTGTACCACTGTTGCGGCAGCCAGATTCCATCCCATGTCACCAGCATCGCAGGCCAGCCCATGTGAACGACATGCTGGCGATTAATCCAAGCGGCGCATTTTGTGAAGAAGAAAACGGCGCGGCGTGGGATCTCTTGAACATCCATCCGCGTGCTGGGGAGCACATGCTGGCCCGGCATGGTCTCATGACACGTGACAGTTCAGTCTCATGACAAGCATGCGCGGCTGCAATGAGGTATGCGTCAGCGCAGTAGGCACTGCTACTTTCGCCAATGCGCTGCACATACCGAACGCGGCTGAACTTTCATTAATGCGAAAAACCAATCCATATCGGCCAGCAATAATCGTTACACAAATCGCCAACGCGGTTTGCCAGCGACGGGAGCCTTGTAAAGGAGCCTGAGTTACTCAGGAGAATTTTGCGCGGCCACCCTTTTCCTTTACACTCCACGACGATGGAGTCGCCATTCTACGGAGCGGAAAATTTTGAGCCGAAATTTTTCACGCGTGGTCCGACGCGATACTATTTGCCGTTTTTTTTGGACATCGTCGTGCAGGAGAAACCGGCGCTGATCGTTGCACTCGGCCTGGCGGACGCGCAGGCTCACCTGACCTTTTGTCAGGCCGTAGTGGAGCAAAATCTGTCATCGCGGTGTGTCGCTGTGCGACGGCCACGAGCGGACGAGCCGGCGAATGATGATCCAGCATGGCAGCTTGCTCAGGAAGCAACAGCAAAATTTTTTGCCACCGCATCGCAGTTGGTAGAAGCCGATGCAGCCACGGCGGCAGCCGATTTCGCCGATGGTTCAATCGAGGTCTTGTTAATTGATGACATCGATTCCGGTGAAACGGTGCGGCAAGAATTAGAGACTTGGCGATCGAAATTATCCACCAACGCGCTGGTTTTGTTGCACGGAATCGGCCTCGAGCGACAGGATAGCCCCGGAGATGCGTGGGCAAATTTCATCAGAGAAAAGGCCGCGGCGCATTTTGCCGAAGGAATCGGCCTTGGCGTTGCGACGGAAATAACTGCGGCGAAAGCATCGCCCTTTCGCACAGCACTCTTCAATCAGACAACGGTGCTGGCTCAAGGCTATCGGCTGATCGCCGAGTCAATCAGGGCGCGCCAGCAAACACAACGGGTCGAATCTCGGGCCCGCTTCTTCGAAACACGCCAGACTTTGTTTGAGACGATTGTTGAGGACCGGACCAAAGCGCAAACCGTGATCGAGTACCAGGAGCGCTGGATTGCTGACTTCAACCGTAGGTTCGAGGAAATTAATGCTGACCGCGCCAAAGCACAGGAGTTGCTTGCTGAACCGATGGGAACGATCGCTGAACTCGCCCAGCGTTTTTCCATTGTGAGCCGCGATCGCGCCGATGCGCAACTGGTCATGGACGATCAGTTCGCGCAGATACAGAAGATGCATGCCAAATTGACGGAGCAAAAGCAGGCGCTCACCGTCGCGAAGTCGGCTTGCCGCAATAAAGGTCGATGCTTTGTGGTCCCAAAGGGACCTAAACCGCGCAGGTCGGTCGCAGAACGCGTCGCGCGCGAATTCGCGCGAATTCCGCGCAAGCTGCGGCGAATATTTTTGCCTCAACCGGTCCCACCAAAAGAGAAAATTGCGCGGAGCCCGACTGAAAAAGATTACGCAAAGTGGGTGATGGAACATGAACCGGCCGCCGGCGATTTGGAGAAACAACGGGCCGAGTCGAGCACATGGGATCAACGTCCGAAGATTTCTTTGCTGATTCCGTTGTTCGACGCACCTGCGAAGTTTCTTGACGAATTATTCGCTTCAATCGTCGGGCAAACATTCGACAACTGGGAAACGTGCGTGGTTGATGGTGGATCCAAAAACCGTGAGACGGTCGAGTCTCTAGGCCGTTGGATCAGAACCGACGCGCGCATTCGTGTACAACGATTTGAAGTGAACCTCGGTATTTCCGAAAACACAAACCGCGCTCTGCAGGCTGCCACTGGCGATTTCGTTGCCTTTGTTGACCATGATGATGTGCTCGCCTCCTTCGCACTTTATGAATTGGCCAGCGCGATCCGCAGTCGGCCTCGAGCCGACATTTTTTACAGCGACGAAGATCGCCTGCGCGAATCGGGGGAGCGGGCGAAACCATTCTTTAAACCGGAATGGAGTCCCGAATTGCTCTACTCATTCATGTATGTCGGTCATCTGAGCGCCTATCGCCGCGAGCTTGCCCTTACGCTCGGCGGTCTGCGTAAGGAATTCGACCTGTCGCAAGATTACGATTTCGCCCTGCGCGCCACCGAGCAGGCGCGAGAAATCGTGCACATTCCGCATGTTCTCTATCACTGGCGAGAACACCCCACCTCAGGTGCGAGCGGCGGAAAACCCGAAGCGCGAAAAACGAATATCGCCGCTTTAGCAGATGCCGTGAAACGGCGCGGGTTAGATGCAGAGGTTTTAGAATATCCCACGGCCAATCGCGTACGCATGTGTTTGAGAAGGGCCGTTCGTGTCTCCGTCATTATTCCGACCGACTCATCGACTCGCGCGGAGAAATGCATACGCGATTTGCCATCCCTGACCGACTACCCGAACTCTGAGTTTATCGTTGTGACCAGCACCGAATTGATCGAGAAGCTTCGTAAATTAGCCGAACCCATTAGCAGTCAGGTTCGGTTTGTCGCCTTCGATGCGCCCTTCAATTTCTCCGCAAAATGCAATGCCGGGGTGCGAGCAGCGAGCGGAGAGCGCGTAATTTTTCTAAATGACGACATTGAAGCGGGACAGCGCGATTGGATTGAGAACCTCATTGAG
>DATASP010000005.1:0-7551 GCA_036269155.1 Candidatus Udaeobacter sp. | reverse complement strand
CAACAATTATCCCTATCCGTACGAAACATGGAACTGCGCGCCCGCCTACTATCCCGGCTCGGATTATGTCGATTGGCTCGGCCTTAGCGTTTACGGGCAGCAATACAAGGACGAACCAAATCCAGATATTCCGTCACTTGTTGATTGGCCGTATGCGGAAATCTGCAGGCTCGATCCACACAAGCCAGTGATGATTGCCGAGTGGGCGACCGGCGAGTTCCCACTAGCGTCGGCCCCGCCCGGCGCAATGCACAAAGCGGCGTGGATTAAGCAGGGGCTCGAACTTTTCCGCACACGTTATCCCCGGATCAAGGCCGCGCTTTACTGGCACGAGCGCTGGCAAAACGCCGACGGCTCTTACAGCAATTTGCGCGTGAATTCTTCTGTGGAATCGCTGCAAGCCTATCGCCAAGGCATCGCGCATCCCGATTGGCTGGGCGATTTGATCCTCCGGGCGCTGCCCAAATGACGTGATGCAGACAATCGTGTCTGCGTTTTGTAAACGGTTAGGAGGGCAGACAGGATCGTCTGCGTCACGCTCCCGCCAAAACCTTTTTCCCGTTGACCGCATTGGGTGCGAAGATTACCGCATCATCGGCGAAAACAAAGATGGACGCTTCGCGAAATTCTTTTTCGCTGGCAAGTTTGGCGTAAGCCTTTTCCGCAGTAATGAATGACCCGACAGCTTTCTCAAGATCGACATCCGCCGCGCGACAGCCTGCGTGCGCCAGGAATGCGACAAACAAGAAAGATTTCGTTGGCTTAGACAAAATCATTCCTTGGCGGCGTCTTGAGTATAAGGACCGTGAAAAGGTCATGCAAAATCTGGTCAGCCATGAGGATTGGAAGAGTTGCTTTTCTGAAGTTGCTCCAGGGTTGCTGCTTTTTGCCCGGCAATGGGTGCAATCAGCGGCTGATGCGGAAGACGTTGTCCAGGAAGCCTTCGTCAAGTTCTGGCGCCGGAACCACAAGATCGAGAACCGTGCGTTGCTTTACGCTGCAGTGCGTTCCATCGCTCTCGATTTTATCCGCCGCGACAGCCGTCGCGCGCGACGTGAGGCCACCGCAGTCCGCGAGACTGATGAATTTAGCGAGCCACAGTTTGAATTTGAAGACGACACGCAGCGGGCTCTCGCGGAGGCAATCGATTTTCTGCCCTGCGAACAACGCGAGGTGCTCGTAATGAAAATTTGGAACGAATTAACTTTTGCAGAGATCGCCGGCGCACTCGGAATATCACAAAACACCGCGGCATCACGTTACCGGTATGCGCTGGCGGCATTGAGAAACACGTTGCAGCCCCAATGAACGATTTATCCCAGATCGAGAAAGAATTGAGAAAGCTGCGACCGGCGCGGCCTTCGCCTGTTCTTTTCGAGCGGGTTGAGGAGGCAATGATTGATTGTAGGGCAGTCGGTCGCCGCGGCGACCCTGCCAGGCAACCCCGAAAGCCTTCGGGGCCGCGCTACAATTGGTTGTCACTTGGCTTCGGTCTCGCGGCAGCGGCTGTTCTGCTCTTGTTCGCCGCAGTCAAGATGGAACGCCGACAAGAGAGCGGCAAAGAAATCGCGCAAACGTCGCGTGAACCCGAAGCAGCGCCGCTATTGAACCGAGCGCAAAAATCCACTTCGCCCGACAAATTTGTTCCTGCGGGCGCGAGCCGACTGGTTTACAACACGCGCGACGAAGGACTGCAGTTTGCCAGCAGCTCAGGCCAGCCGTTGCGACGGATGCGTTATCAGACTCATGAGACGTGGCAGTGGCGTAATCCGACGACGGGTGCATCACTTCGTGTTTCTTACCCCAGCGAGGAAGTCGTTCTCATCCCGGTGTCAGGCGAATAATTTAACAAAACAAAAAACATGAAAATAAAATCCATAGCTACAATTGCAGCCATTGCCTTGCCCATTGCAGGCTTTGCGCAGACATCGCCGCCGCCGCCGCCACAGCCACCTGGCCCGCATGGTCCGCCGGGGATGCCAGGCGGCCACGACAAGGCGCCAAAGGTGCCGATGACATTTCTCGGTGTGGAGACGTCGCAAGTTCCGAATGTTGTCAGTGACCAGCTTGGTTTGACCAAGGGCCTCGGGTTGGTCGTTGACTACGTCGTGCCGAATAGTCCTGCCGCCTCAGCAGGCGTTCAACAGAACGACATCCTTAAGATGTTGAACGACCAGATTCTGATGGAACCAACGCAACTGCGAAGACTCCTGCAGACTTTCTCCGAAGGCACTGAGGTGACGCTCACGATCTTACGCAAGGGTCAGGAGCAAAAGATCACCGTTAAACTTGCCAAGAAAGAAATGCCGCAGCGTCACTCGATACCCGGAGGAAACCACGACACGCATTGGGATTTTGATGAAACAGGCGATCTCGGTGATCAGATGCAAGAATTGAAGGAACAATTGAAAGAACAATTGGGCGACGCGCAGCGCGGAATAATCCGTGGAGCAGTGGTACAAGCTCATGAAGCGGCGAGACACGCGCGGGAAGATGCCCGCCGCGCCGCGCGGGAGATCCGCATTTTGAGCAACGATAACGGCATGCTGAAAGCCACAAAGATCGATCTCGGCCAGGCGCAAATCGTTTTCCGCGATGGCAAAGGCGAGATGAAATTGGAAAATGTGAATGGAAAGAAATTGCTTACGGTCAAAGATCCGCAGGGCAAATTGCTCTTCAGCGGACCGGTCGAATCGAAAGAAGATCTCGACAAAGTGCCGGCCGACGTTCGTGAGCGCTACCAGAGATTAAAGCAGAATGACTTGCCGGCAGTCTCGCCGCGAGCCGACGTCGACAATGCCGATGCGGACGATGACGACGACGATGATGACGATGACGATGAAGGAGCAGGTCCTGAACCATCGTCAGAACAAGTTTCGCTCGGATCATTGTTGCCCACGACGCTGCTCTGAATTCAGTTTGATTTGAGGCAGAGGAGGAACTCCGCCGAGTATCTTAACCTGGTCTGGCCAGCCGCTCGGCGGAGTTTTCTTTTCTGTTCTTGTTCACGTCCTCGTCGTCGTAAACTGCTTCCAGCAGCATCGAGGACGAGGACGAGGACGACAGCAATCAGATGGCATTTTCCTTGCCGCGATAAATCCGCGCGTTATAACGGAAGCGCGTAATGATGCGGGCCTTTTTTCTTGTCGGGTTCGTTGCGTTGTCTTCTCCGCTGCACGCGCAAACATCGTCGCCTTCCACTTCACCTGCCAGCAGTGCTACAGCGTTGCAGGCGCCGCCTTCACTCGAGCAGCGCGTCGCTGACCTTGAAGCTTACATAAATAACTCAGCACGCGGCGCGGACACCGGCTCGCCAACGACCTCGAACGTGGCTGGTCCTGGACCCGGCCACAATGCATGGATGATGACGTGCGCTGCGCTCGTGCTTTTCATGACGTTACCCGGACTGGCGCTCTTTTACGGTGGCCTCGTCCGCGCGAAGAATGTTTTATCGGTTCTCGCTCAATGTCTTGGGATTGCCGGCCTGGTGACGATCCTTTGGTGGGTGGCAGGTTATTCTCTCGTTTTTTCGCGTGGATCGCCCTTCATTGGCGGATTGAAATTCGCCTTTCTGGACGGCGTCGGCGTCCGACCTAACAACGACTATTCGTACTGGGTTTCGCAGAATGTATTCGCAATGTATCAACTGATGTTCGCCATCATCACGCCGGCCTTAATCATCGGGGCAGTTGCCGAAAGGATGAAATTCGCGGCCGTGCTCGTTTTCGTCGGGGTCTGGATGTTTGCCGTTTATTTTCCAATCGCCCACATGGTGTGGGGAATCGATGGCTGGATGAATGGGGTCTGGAATCCGGCCGCAAAAATTACTGCAATCGATTTTGCAGGCGGAACCGTCGTTCACATGACGTCCGGTTGGTCCGCGCTCGTCTTGTGCATTCTTCTTGGACACCGGCTCGGGTTCAGAAAGGAAATCATGGCGCCGCACAGCATGGTGCTTTGTATGGTCGGCACCGGTTTGCTTTGGGTAGGCTGGTACGGTTTCAATGCGGGAAGTGCTCTTGCGCCCGATGGAATCGCTGCAAACGCGTTTATGAGCACCACGCTTGCGACGGCGGTGGCTTCATTTACCTGGGCCATGCTCGAGTACGCGCTGCGCGGCAAACCGAGTGTGCTCGGGTTCTGTTCGGGAGCAGTGGCCGGACTGGTCGTAATCACCCCAGCCTGTGGTTATGTCGCCCCGAGTGGCGCAGTGATTATCGGGGTGGCTGCGGGCATCGTCCCGTTTTTTGCGTGCACGAAATTGAAATCGTGGCTCGGCTATGACGATGCTCTCGATACTTTCGGGATCCACGCAGTAGGCGGGACACTTGGTGCATTTCTCACTGGATTACTGGCGACTGCGGCTGTGAACCCAAATCTTTCGTCAACCATTGCCGGACCACTCAATCCTGCGACGCAAAACGGTCTTGCGAGAATTGTTGGTCACACGTTGTGGATTGAACAGTCAAAAGCAATCGTCGTCACGATTATCCTGGCGGTGGTCGGAAGCGCGATCATCGGTGCAATCGTCAGAGGCGCAATCGGTTTGCGTATCGCGCCGGAAATCGAGCGACAGGGACTCGACATTAATCAACACGGCGAAGAAGGGTACATAACTTCGTGAAGACTTTGAAGGCGGCGCCAGTTGTTTACGAATGAATCAAGATAGAGAGCATCTGCGGTTGCTTGCGATTTTTCATTACGTAGGGGCTGGGCTGGCGGCGCTCTTCTCTTTTTTCCCACTACTTTACACGACGGTCGGAGCCATCTTCATATTTGCTGCGCGGCACGGAACGGCGAAACCGGGCGAAGAATTGCCACCTGAACTTCTCGGCTGGATTTTTGCCGCCGTCGGTTTGCTTTTGTTTTTACTCGGGATCGCGATGGCGATTTGTATTTTGATCGCCGGACGATGCCTGTCCCGGAAGAGGCATTACACCTTTGCGCTGGTAATGGCTTGTATCGAATGTCTCTTCATTCCTTTCGGAACAATTCTTGGTGTCTTCACGATTATTGCGCTCTCGCGAGAGTCCGTGCGGACATTGTTCTCCACGGGAACTGCGCATGCCCCGTGTTGAAACTACGCCTCCGATTTTGAGAGTTACGCGGTGGCACCGCTCATTAGAATTCGCCGAAACATCAGCGAATACTGCTCCAATAGTGAAAATTGCGGAACGCGATCTACCGCCCAAGCAGTTAGCTTTGGCTCAACGCCCGCCCGTATTTGGGTTGCCCATGCTCTGCTGTTGGCGCTGCAGTTCTTCGGCGCTCATCTTCTTGACGTTCAAAGAGCCCGGCTCAGCGGCGCCGTCGGGAACTTCGACCCAGCGGCCACCGGTGTGAGTCCCCGTCGCCGCGGGCATCCAGACCATATGCTTCCCGCTTTTCGCGCCTGCAGTTGCTTGAGATGCCGATGCTGGTTTCAGATCAAAATTCAGCTGTGTCGCCTGATCTGATTTCGTCTTCGTGTTCATGATCGATGCTTTTGTCGCGCCGTTCACGAGCAAGCTGACGCGGTAAACCCCCGGTTGCAGACCCTGCGAAATATAACGACCCTTCGCATCGGTCTTGACCGTATTGAACATTTGTTTGCCGTCCTTCGACTCGATCCGAACATCTGCGCCTTTTATCGGTTGACCCTTTGCATCTTTGACGATCCCCTGAATGGATGCTGGTCCAGCCCAAGCGCTCGCAATGCAGAGAAACAACCCCACAAACCCAATCTCCAATGATTTAATAAACATAGATGAATAAAACATAATGGTTCATTGAGTACTACAGGAAGAGAAGAGGCTAAGTTCCAAAATAATTTGCTGAATGGGGGAAAAGCCGAAGTTTCCGCGTGTCGACTGTTGCTGTAGCCGTCTCTGTGAGGCGCGTCCGCATGGGACACACGGCCGTATCTACAGATTAGAACGTTTTCTCAAACCGACGTCCAAGTACGACCCTTGATATTGATCGTCGCCTCGTCGTAACCCTTTTCAAAATTACTATCTACGAGGGGTGTATGTCTCAAGGTTGGATTCAGCATGCTCATTTCCCTCGTCGTCGACTTCGACCCAAGCACCGCCGAGATGGCTTCCGGTGCGATTTGGCACCCACACCACGTTCTTTTTGCTCTTTGCAATATTACCGGCTTGGGACGTTGGCTTGAAATCGAAATTGAGCTGAGTCGGTTGATTCGCCTTGGTCTGTGTGTTCATGATCGACGCCTTGACCGCGCCATTCACAAGCAATGTTACCCGGTAAACGCCCGCTTCCAGGCCCTGTGAAATATAGCGGCCCTTTGGATCGGTCTTAACTCTGCTGAACACCTGTTTGCCGTTGCGCGATTCGATCCGAACGTCTGCGCCTTTAATCGGTTCGCCTTTTGCATCTTTGACAAACCCCTGGATGGACGTCGATCCGTCCGCTGTAATCTTGTTCGGTCGCGGAGTGGCTTCCGACGCGTGATAACGCTCACTCGTAGCGACTCCCGCCCCAGGGGGAGCAGGGGTTACGTCCGCTGTAACCTTGTTTGTTCGCGGAGTGACCTCCGATGTGTGATAACGCTCATTCGTAGCGACTCCCGTCCCAGGGGGAGCAGGGGTCACCCCCGCTGTAATTTTGTTCGTTCGAAGAGCGGGTTCCGATGCGCGATTACGCGCACTGGTGTTGGATCCCGTCTCTGGAGGCGCAGGGGTCACGTCCGCTGTAACTTTGTTCGTTCCCAGACCGGCTTCCAATGCACGATCACGCGCACTGGCGTTGAATGCCATATCCGGAGGCGCAGCGATCGCGTCCGCCGTAATCTTGTTCGTTCGCAGACCGGATTCCAATGCGCGACCACGCGTACTGGTGTTGGATCCCGTCTCCGGAGGCGCAGCGGTCAGGCCAGTATCCGGGCGGCGCCGGTCGAAATCTCCTGGAGATGTGTAATCCGGAACTGTGAATTGATCAGATGGATTCTGTACGGGCCTGATAGTGCCCACACCGCTTACTCCTGTCGGATGAGTTACATCCGTGAAAAGTCCCTGTAGATAACGGTCGTTTACGCCACTGCCGGGTTGTTCGCGGGCGGAAACCCGAACGCCGAACTTGATCTTGAGCGCGTCAACGATAGACCGGGCCATTTCGTCTTGGAGTGCAAACGCGCCGTTCAACTCGCGATCATAAGTTTCCGTCCACACGCGAAAACCGTTTCGCGCGTCAGTCAGTTCGGCTGTCACACGAACGCGATTACCCTGGCGCTGCAAACTTCCTTCCAGCACATTTCCAACGTTGAGTTTTTCTCCAACCTCCTTTGTGTTCTTTCCTTTCAATGAGAATGATGAAGTTCGGCCGGCCACGCGCAAACCGTCAACCTGCGCCAACGTATCGAGAATCTCCCCGCTTATGCCGTCACACAAATATCCCTGATCTTTCGTCTCGGTAGAATCGGTAAATGGTAGAACAGCGATACTCCTGTCTGGGGGATTAAACTGCGACGCTCGAAAGAGTTCGCCGCGAAATAACCAAACCGCAGCCGCGCCTAAAAGGAGACCGGCTGTCGCTGCTCCAACCAATTTGGGA
>DATASP010000004.1:0-7092 GCA_036269155.1 Candidatus Udaeobacter sp. | reverse complement strand
GGCAAATATTCGGCGATGTGCGAAAAAGATTTGTTTTGTTCGCGATAATCGAGGTAATCCGGGCCCGAGGCGTTCACTCGCGTTTGGCCGGTCGAATCGGAACGAGCGTAGATCGCATACAGCCGATTGGAATTCGCGTAGGGCAGCGGCCGGATCAAAACATCCTCGACCACGCTGAGCATCAGTGTGCTCATCCCAATACCGATCGCGAGCGTTACAATCGCGACGGCCGCAAACACCGGGTGCTTTGCAAGCGTACGCACACTAAAGCGCAGGTCCTGCATTAATGTGTCGATGAAATTGCCGGCGATGCTCTCGCGACATTCCTCCCGAAATCGCTCCGGGCTTCCGAAGTCAAGCCGCGCGCGGCGCTCCGCTTCCGCCCGCGTCAATCCGGAACGTTCAAGCGCCTCAGCCCTGAAGTTGATGTGCGACTGAAGCTCTTCTTCCAGGTCGCGCTCTGTGCGACTGCGGTAAAAAAACCTGCCGATTAACGATCTAAAATACGCCGGGATCACTTTTTGATGCCCCGATCACTCACTAGTTGTCATTGTTCAAATTTCCTGCGGTCGCGCCGCAAGGGCCGAGGTTATCGCCGCCGCCGCGCGCTTCCACCAATCCGTTTCTTCTTGCAAGCGTTTACGTCCCTTCGCGGTCAGCTCGTAGAATTTCGCGCGCCGATTGTTCTCCGATTTCCCCCACTCCGTCTTAAGAAGTCCCTGACGGACGAGCCGAAACAACGCTGGATAAAGCGCTCCCTGTTCGATGAACAACGTCTCGCCTGAAATTTGTCTGATGCGCGTCAGCACGGCATAGCCGTGAAGCGGCCCGAGCGAAACCGCTTTTAGAATGAGAAGATCGAGTGTGCCCGGAAGAAGTTCAGCCTCGCTGCTCATCATGTCTCCTAAGTTATTTAGGAGATTAACTATCTTCTCCTAAGCTGTCAAGGAGAGAGTAGGTTTTCGTAGACTCCCCCATTAGGTCGATCTTCGACGGGCGGTTGCTTCTCGCTTGCGATCGCAACCATCCCTCTCTGTCCGAGAAGGCCGTCATTCCCCCGGTGCGGCATCGCACTGATCGAACAGCCGTCTCCAGCCGACGCCGATTGCTGATCGGAAAGTGATAACTGATCCTCCTTCGCCAACGATTCGGCGTGGCAGGCGAGTGACCTTTACTTCTTCGCTGGAATCTCGTCGAACATGTAGCGAAAAATCTTCCACGAACCGTCTGCCTGTTTCTTCCAGACAAGCAGGTTCTTGCCCCGGAAATGGATCTGTTTGCCGTTCCTGGTCACGTCACCTTCGAACGTTGAGGTCGCAATCGCGAGGTCACCCACCGTGTGGAAGCTGTTCCAATCGAGCGTCAACGTGAACGGCACAAACTGCGGATTGGCGAAGAGCTTCTTGTAATACTCGCCGATCGCGGCCTTGTCGATCGCCGGCTCCTCTTCCTTGGGCATGAGAACCGCGTTCTCGTCGTAAAGGTCCATCATTGCCGAGACGTCTTTCTTGTTCGCCGCGGCGAGCCAGTCCTGGTAACGATCTTCCACCGTAGCCTTGATCCTGGCTTCTTCGTTGTCGTTCGCCAGCACCGGCACGGAGATAAGCAACATGAGTATTAGCAAGGATAGTTTGCGCATACTCTGTAGGCGTCGCGTTTTCATAGGAACGATCATAATTTTTGGCAAGCGCGACGAGGGCGTTGCGTCTACATCCGAATTTCTTCGACCTGAAGCTGTGCGAATCCGTCTCGCACGGTTTTCTTTTTTTTGATTGCGAAACTATTCATATTTCAAAGCGACCATCGGATCGACCCGCACGGCACGCCGCGCAGGCAGGTAGCAGGCAACCAGAGCGACGCCGATAAAGAGGAACGCGACACCGGCAAAGGTCAGCGGATCCGTCGGCCTCACGCCGTAGAGCAGACTTGCCATCAAGTGCGAAACGATCAGGGAGCAAACAAATCCAACGCCAGCACCTACAGTGGCGAGGCCCAATCCCTGACCCAGAACAATGCCCAGAATATTCGACCTTGACGCACCCAGAGCGAGTCGAATCCCAATTTCATGTGTGCGCTCGCTGACCATGTAGGAAATCACGCCGTAAATTCCGAGCGCCGCCAGAAGCAATGCCGTCGCAGCGAATAACGTAATCATTTCCATTGAGAATCGCCGTTGCGACAGCGAGTCCGACAAAGTTTGGGTGAGCGTCTGCGCCCCGAAAACAGGAAGCGTTGCATCCACAGCCTGCACTTGTTCGCGCACCAGATCCGGAATGGCGACAGTATTGAGACAGCCGCGCAGGAAGATGGCCAGATGTTTCGCCGAATCCTGGTAAACGTTCAGGTAAAGCTGCGGCACGTCTGTTTCGGCGAGCGACTGTGTTCTCGCATTCGCGATCACACCTACGACTGTGATCCATGGCGAGTCAGGCCTTGTCGACTTGAACCGTTTGCCAATTGCATCGCCGTCAGGCCAGTAGCTGCGAGCAAATGATTCATTCACAACCGCCGCCTGCGGCGCAGCGTCGGTGTCAAATTCATTGAACAAGCGGCCACGCAGGACTGGAATTCCGACGAGCTGAAAATACTCCGGCGTAACCCGCGATCTTTCGACGAGCGACGCCGCGTCTGGTTTTGAGCTCTGTCCTTCGAACGTTATGAATAACTTGCCTTCGAGCGTGTTCAGGTCGCGTTGAGTTTGGTCCAACGGAATGGCGGCCGGATCGCCGATCGCTACTCCCTCAACTCCAGGAAGCGATTTGCACCGGCGAAGCAGCTCGCGAATGAACGGTGCCTCCTGAGCTGCCGTCGCATATTTGTCGATGCTGCTGTTATTCGGATACGGAAGTCTGGTCCGGACACTCATCACGCTTTGAGGATTGAAACCCAAACGAACGTTAAGCAGGTCCCAAAAACTGTGCAGAAGAAGCCCAGCGGCGATCATTAACACCAAAGAGAGCGCGAACTCCGCAATCACCAGCGCGCGTCGCGTCCTTGCGCGCTCGCCAGAACCAGTCGATCCCCACCCCTCCTGGTTAAGCGCATGAATCAAATCCAATCGGCCCGAATGCAACGCCGGCGCAAGCCCGAATACCACCCCCGATACGATCGACACCATCAAAGCAAAAAATAAAACACTCCAACTGATCGACATGTCATTCAGTCGCGGCAGAGTTTCCGGTATTAATCGCAACAGCGGTTCTTTGGCGGCGAACACGATTGCAAGACCAGCGGTTCCACCGAGCAAGGAGAGGATCAAGCTTTCCGTGAGCAACTGTCGCGTTAGCCGACCGCGCGGTGCGCCGAGCGCCTGGCGAATGCCCATCTCGCGACCGCGTGCACTCGCCCGGGCAAGCAACAGATTTGCGACGTTCACGCATCCAATGAGCAGAACGACGCCGACCGCGCTGAATAAAAGAAACAACGGCTGCCGAACATTGCCGATCACTGTGTCTTTCAACGGCTGCAGCAATACTCGCCATCCATTTGGATAGTCGGCGGAAAACTGTTTCTGCAATGAAACGGCGAGTGCATCGAGCCGACTTTGCGCCGCTGCGATCGTCAAACCCGGCTTCAGTCGCGCGATGGCGGTCGGTAGGTTTCGGCGATTACGAAGTGGCTGATCAGGGAGCGGCGGCCCGTAAAAACTCGTCGCAGCCCAAACCTCAATGTTCCTCTCTTCAGGCGTTCGGCCGGGCGAATCGAAACCCCGAGGCATCACGCCAACGATCTGGTACTGATCGGTATCCATTCGGACACTTTTTCCCAAGATATTTGGATCGCCCCCAAAGTTGCGTTTCCACAATGCATCGCTGATCACCACTTCGGGTATGAATCCCGGTGAGTTATATTGTGGCTTGAATGTTCGACCCAGCTGAGGCTCCGTCCGCAACAACGCAAAATAATTCGGCGCCACAATCAACAACCGGACGCGCGCGGGTTTCGATGAACCGGTCAGATTGTTTTCATCGAACCACGTCGGCGAAACGAACTCGAAAATTCCGGACTGCTGAAGGTCGTGCCATTCCGGCTGCGACATTCCCACATCATGCGCGCTGATTTCCGGTAGATCGGACTGAATCGAGACCAACTGCTCCGGGTGCGAGTACGGAAGTGGTCGCAATAATGTTGCATCCACGACGCTGAAGATTGCGGTCGTTGCTCCGATTCCCACCGCCATCGTCAAAACTGCGACCAGGGTAAATCCGGAAGACTTCCACAACATTCGCAAACTGAAGCGCACATCCTGTATCAAGACGTCGATGTGATAACCTGCCCGGGCTTCGCGGATGTTCTCCTTCAGCTGTTCGACACCGCCAAGGTCGATCCCCGCCCGTCGGCGCGCTTCCGCTTCGGACAATCCTTGCCCCATTTCCTTTTCGACGAGAGCGTCAAACGCGTAACTCAGTTCGTCGGAAAGTTCCTGTTCTACATCTGACTTTCGAAAAAGATTGCGACAACCAGCGATTATTCGATGGAGAACGCTCATGGGAATTGTCAGGTGGCGCGGAGCGCGGCGGTGATTGCGCTGGAAACTCTCCGCCAATCGTTCGTTTCGGTTTGCAGCTGCCGGCGGCCGGCTTTGGTCATCCGATAAAACTTTGCTTTGCGACGGTTTTCCGATTCTCCCCAGCATGAGGCGAGCCAACCCGCTTCCTCCATGCTGTGCAGCGCCGGGAAGAGCGAGCCGGGTTTTACTTCGAACGCACCGTTCGTGAGTTGCTCAACACGATGCGCGATAGCGAGTCCGTGAAGCTCTCCGTGCACCAGCGCCTTTAAGATGAGCAGGTCCAACGTGCCTTGGAGCAATTCGGTGGGCTTATATTTTCGTATAGACATTCTATAGAAGCACGCTACCCTTGGTCATATAGACTGTCAATAGGAAACCATGAGAACAATGTTGATTTTGCGTCATCTCATCCGGGACTTGCAAATGAATCTAAGTGTAAAACAGATCTTTCCGCTCGCAGCTTCGATTCTTGGCGCCACACAGCTCATGGCGCAGTCAGCCGCTCCCGCCACATTCATAAAAGCCGACCGATTGCTCGATCCCCGTTCTGGAAACGTGCTTTCGCCCGCAGCGGTGCTGATTGAAAAAGGCAAGATCAAGGAAGTGGGCTCTCCTTCGAACGTCCAGGCTCATGCGCCCGCCGGCGCCAAGACTATTGATTTGGGCAGCGCAACCTTGCTGCCCGGCTTGATCGACAGTCACACTCACTTGCTGATTGACCCGATCGCGCCGGCGGAAGTCGAGCGAGCGCGTCACTATAACGGCGCCTTTGCGCCGGACCTATTGCTGGCCATTGTCGAATCGCCAAGCAAACGAGTGTTGTTGGGCGAGCAGATGGCCCGGGAAGACTTGGAGAGTGGTATCACCACGGTGCGCAACCTTGGTCACTCCGGCATTGATGGTGATACTGAACTGCGCGACGCGATCAACGCCGACCGTACGGCTGGCCCAAGGATTCTGGCTTCTGCACGCAAACTCATCACCCGAAGTTCATATCTTCAGAGCCTCAATCCCGCTCTGGCCGAGGCCATTCTTCAACAGGAATTTTTGTTAATTGACGGTGCAGACCGGGCCCGGCAGGCGGTGCGGGAGAACGAGTTTCAAAACGTCGACGTGATTAAAGTTACGGCGGATGAAAATCTCACCGTTCCTGAACTTGCTGCGGTGGTCGAAGAGGCACATCGAGCGCATCTGAAGGTTGCCGTCCATGCGGTGGACAAGACCAGCATCCAAACCGCGATCGACGCCGGCGCAGATTCTATCGAGCACGGCAACGAAGTAACCGACGAGCAGCTGAAAAAGATGCGCGACAAGGGGATCTTTTTCGACTTCACACCCACTTCCTATGGCGACTTTTTTACCAGGATTTTCGAGGGAACTATTGCGATGTCTTTAAAGCTGCGACCTGAGCGTCTTGGTTCCGATGAGCGTACCCGGCAGCGTTACAACGATTTGGCTCAGCAGCTTTTGCAGGGAGCGAAGTTTCCGGATGCGTCTAATGAACCCTTCGATCGGAAGTACGACAGCTTGGTTCAGCGGGTCATGAAATCGGGCGTGAAGTTTGCGGCCGGCTCCGACATGGGCTGGTTTTACCCCGGAAAAACACGCGGGCAAGCGTCCGTATCAAGATTTCCGACTTTGCACCAGGCCGGGATGCCTTCGCTTGACGTGATTCGGGCGATCACTACCAACGCTGCGGAAATGCTCGGGTGGCAGGACCGCATCGGATCGATTGAACCGGGAAAGTTTGCCGATCTCGTCGCCGTTTCTGGAGACCCAATCGCCGACATCACTGAGCTCGAACGTGTTCGCTTCGTGATGAAAGGCGGTCAAGTGATCAGAAATGATATTCAGCCGGAGCATTCGCAATGAAACAAACGCAGTTCTTTGTTTTTTCAGCAGTTCTATCTGGAATGATCGCTTTCGGGGCGCCAACGAAAGACATCGAACGCGTTGTCGATCTTAAATCAGGTGACGGCACCATTTTGAAGGGAACTTATTTTGCCGCAGCGAAGCCGGGCCCGGGTGTGTTGTTGTTCCATCAGAGCAATCGCACGCGCGGATCCTGGGACGGCATTGCCCAACAACTGGCAGCGGCTGGCGTGAACGTTCTCACCGTCGACAGCCGCGGGCATGGCGAAAGCGGCGGCAAATATGACAACAAAAAGACGCCTGAGGATGTCGACGCAGCATTCAACTATTTGGTTTCCCAACCCGGAGTGAACCGCGATGCCATTGGCGCGGGTGGTGCGGGCTGGCTCGGCGTTATTGGGTCGGTGGAGGCGGCGCGCCGGCATTCTAAGGAGATAAAGTCGCTGGTTTTGATGTCGGGTGAGACTCTTCGTGATGGTCTTCAATTTTTGCATCAGGCATCGCAGTTGCCCGAGCTGTTCGTGTTTTCCGACGAAGACGAATATCCGCCGACGCAAGACGCGATGAAACTGCTTTATGTCACAGCATCCAGTCCCAGCAAGAAACTGGTGCACTACTCGGCCGCCGAGGATGCGCCGTGGCTCTGGTACGAGACGTCCGATGCAGGAAGGGTTTCCGCTCACGGTGGCCATGGAACTGATATGTTCAAG
>DATASP010000003.1:0-11628 GCA_036269155.1 Candidatus Udaeobacter sp. | reverse complement strand
GGATAAGAAATGCGGACGTGTCCGAATGAATATTCACGACCTTCGATGGAAGCGATAGCCCGCAAGGTTCCTTCGCTATCTTCCTCCGGCGGTTTGACGGTGAAAGCCGCGACCGTCTCTGCATTGGCTCCCTTTAGGTCGATCTGCACAGCGGCGGGATCGACGTGCCAGCCATCGGGCGCAGTCAATCTTAATTGTCCCTTAACCGGTCCCGTTGTTGCAATCACACGCACTGAAACGGACTTCGGTTGATTCGTGGCGAACATCAGCACGGGATTGGCGAAGTCTGTGAAAACTGGCGGCGCAATAACCAATGGCTGCCGCAATTCACCGGCCACCGGGTCCACCGTGCGATATCTCGTATCGACAACGTAACGAAGTTCCTGGCCGCTAACTTGCAGCGTTATTTCTATCGGAAGATGAGGCGGGTTTTCCGGCAGGCCGATAAGTTTCTGATCATCGACCGCAAATGTACCCAGCGTTCCCGGCTGGCGAAGCCAGTAGGGCTGAGAATAGGGCGTGTTCTCCGGAATCTTGCACGACAGATCTTTCGCGACGAGCTCGTTGGTCGGAAGCGCTGCATCGATTCGCGTCGAGTCGCCCGAGAGAGGAAATCGTACTTCCCGCAGTGTGACTGGAGTATTTGAACGATTAATTGCTTCCAGTTTAATGTCGGCGGTCTGCGCCGGCGTGGTTGTCGCGTTGGTCGTCGACGCTTCGACATGCAAGCCGAGACACGCGGCGATGATCTGATCCAGCTCCGCTTTTTTCTCTGGGACCCAATCGCCATCCTTAAGTTCGCTCAACGCTTGCCGGAGCTCCAATAGCTCAGCTACCGATGCGGCCGGATCGGCGGGATGGAAGTCCGCAATGATCTGACGAATCTTTGCGGCGACCGGTTCCGAATTCGCGATACGCGACCAGTTCGTATCAACGCCGTCGAAAAGCGCGCTCGTCATGGGCTCGCCTTCTAATAGTTTGAAATATTCTTTGCGCGCACCGCGCAGCGGTGGCCTGCCCACGCCCTGGCTCTTGTGCATGCTCACACTCGCCGCCGCGATTTCCGTGTAGGCCTTGCCAAGTAGCGGATTGTAACCGCCAGCCTCGAGGATTGTCAGCCCGGTTGGGTCGAACGGCAGATTGCGGTTTGTGAAGAAAAATGGTGATGTGTTCCAGACAAGCCGAGTCGGATGCCACGGTTTTACAAAAGCAAGTTGCTCGGGAAACCGATTCGGGTTGCCGGCGGCCGCGAACGCCTCTTCGGCAAGAATAGCCGAAGCAGTGTGATGTCCGTGAGTCAGGTGATCCTCCGGACTAAAACGAGTCACTACCACATCCGGCCGAAACTTTCGAATTACCCAAACCACGTCGGAAAGAATCTTCTCGTGATCCCAGATTCGCAGAGTCTCATCCGCGGTCTTTGAAAATCCGAAATCGACTGCCCGTGAAAAGAATTGTTGGGCATGGTCAAGCCTGCGAGCAGCGAGCAATTCCTCCGTCCGAATAACACCGAGGCGCTCGCGCAATTCCGGACCGATTAGATTCTGACCACCATCTCCGCGCGTAATCGAAAGATAAGCCGTCTCGTAAAGCGAGCCGTTTGCCCAGAACGCCATCAGGTTTGTATTTTCATCGTCGGGATGCGCCGCGATGTAGAGCACTCGACCGAGGACATTAAGTTTCTGCAGTGCGAGTTGAATCTCGCCACCACTCATCGCTTCGGGAAATAACGGCGGCGCATCAGCGACGCTTGCCGTGCGAAATGCCATCGTGACGGCAACAACGGCGGCTGTTAGCCAACTCCGCGAAACCCGCCGACGCATGCCATGCAACATCACGCTCGCGACTGTGAACGTCCCTGTAAGCACCTTCGTTCCACGTCTGAGGATCGGGTGAGCCGGTGCGCCGCTATTTGTTGATATCCTGCTTCGACTGCAGTCGATCGATCAGCGCTTTGATGCTTTGCTTCTGCGCATCAGTAGGAGCTGCACTTTGTGCCTGCGTCGCGTCTGCCGTGGCGCCAGCAAAGTCGCCAGCCGCGGACTTGATGCGGGCTTGTGCCAAATATCCGTAAACAGTTTGCGGAAACCGCTTGGCAACCTCTTTGAAGATCTCCATCGCTTCAGCACCCTTCTTCTGATTCTGCAACTGTCGCCCATAGGTATAGAGTTGCGGTGCAGCGGCTTTTTGGAGCGCCTGGTTCCAAACAGTCTTCGCCTCATCTGGTCGATTCAGAGCTTTAAGGATATCCGCCTTGGTGCTGAGGTTCTCGAATCTTTCCTCGTTCTGAATCGAGGCATCAGCCCAACGCAACGCTTCGTCGAGATTAATTTTTCTGGTTAAACAGAATTGCGCACCTTCGTCCAGAGCCTGCCAGGTAAACTGGCCGCGTCCCTTTAGTTGCTCCCGGATGTTCTGCAGCGTCTGCTCCGAGTCCTTAATCGAGACGGTGAAGGGAACCCCCAACTTCTCCCATTTCAAGGTCACGGCCGTCGATTCCGGCTTCAAATCTTCAAACTCGAATTCCAGCGCCTCTTTCATCTCACTGAGAGGGCGCGGTTTCACATTTACGCGCAGAGCATCTTCCTCCTGCTTGTAACTGTAGCTCCCCCATGCCGTGTTGGTTTTTGAAAAAATCACCGTCCATGAATCCGGGTTCGGGATCATGTGTAGTCCATAAATCCCTTTCGCTAGCGGTTGCCCCTCAATCGAAACCGGATCGCTAAATTCAATCGTTGTGTTTTCATTCGCGCCCGCCCGCCAAACCTTGCCGTAAGGAACGAGGGCTCCCCAAATCTTTCGTCCGTTCACCAGGGGTCGATGGTATTTGACTGTAATATCCGTCAGGGCGACGCGCTGTTTGACCTCGGCGGCCTGGCTGACATCTGGCAAGTTCAAATCGTTTTGTGCAAAGACAGTTCCGCCGATTCCAAGAATCGCGAAACAAAGAGCAAATGGCTTAAGGGCGAGTGTTTTCATAATTTAGGGGGTTACCCTTCTCAGATTTTCGGCACTCTGCTACCAGATAATTACAAGATCTCTGTCCGTCGCTCCGATATAGATCGCGACGCCATTAGATTTATGATCACCGTGACCTAAACGAGATGCTTCTGCTGCGTTTTCGGCGCGGAGCCGCGAAATCTTAAACTTTTAAAGTCAGACGCGAAATTGATTAGCTACGATTTGATACACGGAAGAACCCGACGCCTCCTCAGAGTTGAACAATCGCGTCGATATTCCTAAGTGATATAAGATTGAATATGGGACTTTGGCGGAAGCATGGCGATCGCGTCTTACTGGTTGGAATTTTCCAAAGCCCAGACACCGGTCGGGCCGTACTGAAGAATCTTTATCGAGCCCGGTTTCGCCGTGTCGCCGCAATCCACGCTTCAGCCGGAGGCCGGCCACGGGTCGAAGAATACGGCATCTCGGCGGTTGGCGGAGCTGCCGCCGGCTTGGCCTTTGGCCTGGGAATTGGGGCACTCATGTTTTGGCAGTCCGGGACTTTGGCTGGTTACCGGCCGGAAATGATGGCGCTTTTCCTTGCTGCGCTTGCATTGGCTGGTGCTCTCAGCGGATGGATTCTTGTCCGGTTGCTTCGGCAGCACGTTGATGAGAAGAAGCAGTCTCGGTTCGCTGGGACGATCTTACCGGACGAAACGGCCGTGATGGCCGAGGTCGAAGCCAGCGAAACGGCGCGTGTGCTCGTGATTTTGCGGGACGTGGAAGCCGAGGCGCCTGTCACATTCGGTTTTTATCCTCCGCCACCTTTCTCTGTCGAATCGGTCACGCGACCGCTCTGGGAGGAACGACCTTCAACTCAGCGTCTTTTGGAAAACGCCGCGCGTCTCGCCGGATCGATTCCGGTCAGCCGGGAAGCGCAGCCACACGGACAATCGTTTCTGCGCCGGCTGCGCGAAGTGCAAGGCGCACTGGAGTGGGCCAACGCGAGTCTCACCATGTCCGGGGAAATGCATCAGGCGTTCGCCCTGTCGGCGGAGTGGCTGCTGGATAACGCCTATTTGATTCGAGAGCAGGTGACGGATTTGCGGCGGAGTCTACCGCAAAAATATTATGGAGGGCTGCCTCTTATTGGCAACGGTCCCGACGCAGGGCTGCCACGTGTTTACCGAGTAGCCTCGCAGCTGGTATCGGAGACCGGCGGCGTATTGGAGCCGGACATCATCCGGAAATTTCTCGTCGCTTTCCAAGCGATCACGCCACTGGACATCGGAGAACTCTGGGCGCTGCCGCTGATGTTGCGTTTGCAGTTACTTGAGTGCCTGCGCACGCTCGCGATACAGGTAGAGCAACAGCAAAGCCAGAGCGAGGAGGCTGATTTTTGGGCCAATCGGCTCATAACGGCCGCGCGCCACAGTTCGACGCAGTTGTTCAGGATGATGGAAGCGTTGGTGGCGCGTCATCCTGAGCCGACCGCGCATTTTGCGAGCGAACTAATGGAACATCTCTATGACGAAGAGGCGGTGCTCCCCTTGGTGAGTGCGTGGTTGGAACGCTCTCTACGTGCGCCTTTTCTCGAGGTAATGCAGCAGGAACACCGACGCCAGGCGGTACAGCAGACCGCGCTCGCCGATGTAATCAATAGTTGCCGACTCCTTGCGCAAATCGCGTGGCCAGAATTTTTCGAGTCGATCAGTTGGGCGGAAAGCAAACTGGCCGCCGATCCCGCCGGAGTTTACTCCCGCCTGGATTTCACAACGGCCGATCGTTGCCGGAGCGCTGTGGAGGAAATTGCCCGATGGTCAAAACGTTCGGAACAGGAAATTATCGAGCAAGCGTTGGCGTTGGCGAAGACCGCCGAGGACGAAGTTGGGCGACACGTCGGATACTATTTGATCGATGCCGGGCGGCCGGCGCTTGAGCGAGCAATGGGAGCCCGGGTTCCCATCGCGGAGCGGTCACGGCGCTGGCTTCGCGCACACGCGGCGGGCGCGTATTTTGGGAGTCTTTTTGTGCTCGCGCTCGCGATGGTGGCGGCTCCTCTGCTTTTCATTGCTGAGTTGATTCCTGGGGTCACGCTCGCGCTGCTCGGTCTTCTACTTCTCTTGCCCGCAAGTGAGCTTGCGGTGCTGATCGTGAATTACCTCGTGACCTCGCTTCTGCCCCCGCAAGTGTTGCCGAAGATGTCCTTTAAGAAAGAAGGCATACCCGCTGATTGCCGGACGCTGGTGGTCGTGCCGACGTTACTCACCACGCCAAACGCAATCCAAAGCGAGCTCGACCGGCTCGAAATTCGCTATCTCGGAAATACAGATGCAAATCTACGATTCGCGCTCCTGACCGATTTTGCTGACGCACCGCGCCAGAGCATGCCGGAGGACGAGGAATACATAGATATCGTCGCTCGCGGGATCGAGAAACTGAATCGCCGACACGGAGCGGGGCGCTTCTTTCTTTTTCATCGCACGCGCTCATGGAGCGAGAGTGAGCAACGCTGGATCGGCTGGGAACGCAAGCGCGGCAAGCTCGAGTATCTCAATCGATTCCTCGCCGGCGAAACCGCGTCCGAGTTGGAAGGGTTTCTCTACGCCGGCAATCGGACTGAGCTCGAAGGCATTCGCTTTGTCATCACATTGGATGCCGATACGCAACTGCTCCGTGGCACTGCCCGAAGGATGATTGAAACCCTGGCGCACCCGCTAAATCAGGCGCGGTTTTCACCGGATGGCCGCCGCTTGATTCGCGGTTACACGATCATTCAACCAAGCGTTAGTGCCACGCTTCCGAGCGCCACGGCGACATGGTTCTCACGCATCTTTGCTGATCCGCGTGGGATCGACCCGTATACCCATGCAGTCTCCGACATTTACCAGGACCTGTTCGGTGAAGGGAGCTATCACGGCAAAGGGATTTACGAATTGCGGACATTTCATCGCCTCTTGTCCGGACGCTTTCCAACGGCGCACTTGTTGAGCCATGATCTGTTGGAAGGCAGTTACGTCCGCGTCGGGTTGGCGACAGACATCGAATTGCTCGATGTCTTTCCGAGTAGCTACACCGCGTGGTGGAATCGGCAGCACCGCTGGATTCGCGGAGACTGGCAGATCATGGATTGGCTGAAGCCGCGCGTGCCGGTGGGCGGCGGCGGGATTAAACCCAACCCGCTTTCGATCTCCAACCGGTGGAAGATCTTTGATAATTTGCGCCGCAGTCTTGTGCCGCCTGCGATGGTGGCCCTTCTCCTGTCGGGCTGGTTCCTCACCCCGATGCCGATGCTCTGGAGCGGCATCATCGCCGGGGTGATGTTGTGGCCAGTCCTGAATTCTCTTCTTGCGCTTTTGTTCCATCCGCCGCCGCCCGGGACGAGATTCTGGCGCGAACCTCGCGACCGTCTGCTGCGCTCCCTGTTCGCCGTTATTTTCCTGCCAGATTATGCGGGGATGGCGATCGATGCCATCGATCGCGTGGCCTACCGGCGAATCGCTTCGCATCGCTTACTACTGGAATGGGAGACGTCACAAGATGCGCATCGCCGCGCAAAAAATCAGCAGCAGCAATTCGTTCTCACCCGGCTTTGGATCCCGGCTGGATGCCTGATTCTTCTCGCTGGTGCAGCGTGGCTGGGAACATCGGCGCTGATGGCAATGGCGCCGTTCCTCCTTCTGTGGGCTCTCTTCCCGGTCGCGGTAATCGCGATCAATCGTCCGGCGAAAAGCTGGCGCGGCGGAATTTTGACGGCAGACGACCGGCAGTTCCTGCGCCTCGCCGCGCGGCGGACCTGGAGATATTTTGATGATTTTGTCGGGCCGCAAACCTCCTGGCTGCCGCCAGACAATGTTCAGGAAATGCCGATGCGGGAAATTTTCCTGCGCACTTCGCCGACGAATATCGGGCTTTGGATGCTGGCGACCGTGGCGGCCAACGACTTCGGTTATATCACGATCGACGACTTGCTGACGCGCAACCTGAGCACGCTCGAAACAATCAGCCGCCTCGAACGTTTTGAAGGCCATCTCTTCAATTGGTACGACCTGAGTACGCTGGAGCCGTTGCGTCCTCGCTACGTCTCGACAGTCGATAGCGGCAATTTGCTCGCAAGCTTATGGACTTTCGCGACCAGCTGCAATGAACTCGCCACTCGTCCCCTATTGGATGCGAGTGCCTTGCGTGGGCTCTCCGACACGCTCGGCGTGATGCGACAGATCGCGGCCGCAATGAAAAAAGCGGAACATCCTCCGGAGTTTTTGCACCTGGTAGGGCTGACTATGGACGAGCCAGTTAATCTGGAGGGCATTATCGTGCGTTTGCGCGCGGCCCAACCGATCGCGAAGGATCTACTGGCCTTCTTCAATGGGCGCGAAACCGATTCACGGGGTTACTGGGCGCAACAAGTCGCCAAGCAAGTCACGGCCTGGAACGCGGTCATCGATAAATATTTTCGGCCGGTGGAAATCCTGATGGAGTCGCCGTCGCAATTGATGTCGCTAGGCAAAGCGTCGCACGAATCGAGGCGCGAGGCGCTCGCTGCGACCTTTTCGCTGCAAAACATTGCGACCGAGGGAATCCCGGGGCTCGTGCCGCTGCTCGCATTTCATGGGGAACAAGAGAGACCGGAGCTTCCTCAACCCGTGCGCGAGTGGTTCGATCTTCTGGTAACCGAGGTGGAGCGCTCGCGCCAAGCCGCCTCCGAGCAGCTCGCGCAATTGCACGAATTGATCGCCCAGAGCCAGCAACTGGAAAACGGAATCGGACTGCGATTTCTTTACAATGAGGAACGCCGGATTTTTGCCATTGGGTATCAAGTGGCGGAGCGGCGACTCGACACTTCCTTCTACGATTTGCTCGCGAGCGAGGCGCGCCTAACGAGTTTCCTGGCCATCGCGCGCGGCGAGGTGTCGGTGGAACATTGGTGGGCCTTGAGCCGGCCTTTTGGCTCTGCTTACGGTCGGCTGCCGCTGCTTTCGTGGAGCGGGACGATGTTCGAATATTTAATGCCGCTCCTGTTCACGCAGACGCACGAGAATTCGCTGCTCGATCGCGCGTGCAATGACGCTGTGCGCTGCCAGATTGGTTATGCCAAACAAAGCAGCGTGCCATGGGGCATCTCGGAATCCGCATACAGTGCTCTCGACCGGCATAACGTCTATCAATACCGCGCGTTTGGCGTGCCGGAGCTGGCGTTGCGGCGCGGGCAGGAAGAGGATTTGGTTATTGCTCCGTATGCGGCAGCGCTCGCTCTCGGCGTAGAACCGGCCGCCGCCATGAAAAACCTGCGGCGACTCGCCAGGCTGGGCAACTCTGCGCTTCTCGGTGATTACGGTTACTACGAGGCGATGGACTACTCCCGACGGACCGAACCCGGCGGAGCGGCCGGGATCGTCATTCGTTGTTACATGGTACATCACCAGGGGATGTCGCTCCTCGCTTACGACAATGCTTTGCATGACAACACAATGCGCAGGCGCTTCCATTCGGACGCGCGAATCCGCGCTACCGAGCCGCTCTTGCATGAACATATCCCGGAACAAATTTTGCCAACCACCGGTGAGGTATCCGAAGAGCGACCCCTGCCTCGAACGATTCCGATCCTCGACAGTGCGGTCGGAGTGCAAACACCCGATATCGCCTCGCCGCGCATTCATCTGCTGTCCAATGGAACCTGCTCGGTCATGGTGACGAATTCCGGCGGCGGCTACTTGCGCTGGTTGGATCTGGACGTCACGCGCTGGCGCGCCGACACGACCTGCGATGCGCCGGGTGCGGTTTGTTATATCCGGGATTTGGACAGCAACACGCTCTGGAGTAACACCCATCGACCGGTGCGAAGTCCAGAGCGCCGTTACAGCTGGAGTTTCACTCCGGACAAAGCGGAGTTTCGGCGGAGAAGCGGGCCGTGCGAAACTTTTACGGAAATTGTCGTTTCCGCAGAAGACGACGTCGAAGTCCGGCGCATCACTTTGGTCAACATCTCGCGCAAATCGTGCCAGCTTGAGTTGACTACTTACCTCGAGCTCGCTCTCGCACCGCACCGGGCAGATCGCGCGCATCCCGCTTTTAATAAGCTCTTCATCGAAACGGAATGGCTTCCGCGTTGCGAAGCTCTCATTGCCCATCGTCGCCTCCGTGCTCCCGACGAACAGCCGATCTGGGCGGCGCACCTCTTGGTTCCCGAATCTTCCGCCGTCACCGGCATCACTCAGTTCGAAACGGACCGCGCCCAGTTTCTCGGCCGAGGCCGCACACCAGAAAATCCTGTTGCCCTTAGCCGTGGCCTAACGAGCCGGATCGGCGCCGTTCTCGATCCGATCTTCAGCGTGCGCCGGTATATCACCATTCTGCCTAACCAACGATTCCAATTTGCGTTCGTCACAGCGGTGGCAGAATCGCGCGAAGCGGTGGTCCGGCTCGCCGAACGCTACGCAGAATTCCACACGTGCGGGCGTGCCTTCGAGACTGCGTGGACTCATTCCCAACTTGAGATGCGTCGGCTTCACATCCGCCCGAGAGATGTTCAGACCTTCCAGCAACTGGCGGCCCACGTCCTTTTTCCACAGGCTCAACTGCGACCGCCACCGGCGCGTCTCGGTCGCCGCGGGGAAGGTCAGCGCGCGCTCTGGCGGCAGGGCATTTCAGGCGACATGCCGATTGTCGTCGTCATGATCGGTCATCTCCGCGACGTCGAAGTTGTGCGTGAAATATTGTCAGCGCACACTTTTTGGCATCTTCGCGGGCTGAAAGCCGATCTTGTGCTGGTGAGCGAGGAAGTCGCCAGCTACGAAGAACCCTTAATCAGCGAGTTGCGTCGGCTCATTGAAGCACACGCACACCTGATCTTGGTGGACCAACCCGGAGGCGTTTATCTCCGCTCGGCGACTAAAATTTCCAAGGAAGAACTGATCGCACTGCAGGCCGCTGCACGGATGGTACTAGTCGCCGCCCGCGGCACACTGCGCCAACAGCTTGCGGCTACCACACCCGTTGTGGCGAAGCCGCGACTGTTGTCACCGGGCCAGCAGTTCCGCGAAGAGCCCTCCGCGCCCCTGCCCTTTATGGAGTTGAAATATTTCAACGGACTGGGCGGCTTCACTGAGGACGGAAAGGAATTTGTCATCTATTTGGGTCCCGGCGCGCAAACTCCGCTCCCTTGGATCAACATCATGGCCAATCCGAAGTTTGGCGCATTTGTTTCCGAGTCAGGCGGCGAATGTGTCTGGGGTCGCAATAGCCAGAATGATCGCCTCACTCCGTGGTTCAACGATCCAATCTCTGATCCGCCCGGGACCGCCATCTACATCCGCGATGATGACATTGGCGTCGCGTGGTCGCCTACAGCCCAACCGATCCGGGAGAAGGATGCCTATCGTGCGCGGCATGGTCATGGTTACACAACATTTGAACACAACAGCCACGCCATCGAACAACATCTGCTCACCTTCGTGCCGGTCGACCATTCCGGCGGGGTGCCGGTGCGCCTACAGCGGCTGCGCTTACGCAATACCTCGTCACGTCCGCGCAAGCTGACCGTCACCTCCTACGCCACGCTCGTTCTAGGATCCGACCCAGAGGAAACCAGTATGCATGTTGTCACGAAATGGGACTTGCAGAGCCAGAGCCTGTTTGCGCGCAACGCCTACAATCCGGAATTTTGTGAATGCATCACCTTTGCCACTTCGAGTCCAAGGCCTGCTTCGTTCACCGGTGATCGCGCTGCATTCATCGGACGCAACCGCTCTTTGCGCGATCCCGCGGCGATGCAACACGAACGATTGACTGGGGACGTTGGCGCCGGTCTGGACCCTTGCGCCGCGTTGCAGGTCATGGTCCAGATCGATCCAGGCCAGACGACCGAGATGACTTTTCTCCTCGGGCAAGCGGACGATGAAGAAAAAGCACGTGCCATGGTGAACCGGTTTCGCGATCCCGCCAACGTCGAAGCCGCCTTTCACGAAACCCAGCAGTGGTGGGACCGACTCCTGAACACAATCGAAGTGGAAACACCGGAGCTTTCCACGAATTTTCTGCTCAACCGCTGGCTGCTTTACCAGACTCTCAGCTGCCGCGTCTGGGGCCGCTCAGCCTTTTACCAATCCAGCGGCGCTTATGGATTCCGCGACCAGTTGCAAGACGTCATGGCGCTCGTGCATGCTGCGCCCGAAATCGCGCGCGATCACATTCTGCGCGCAGCCGCGCGACAATTTGTGGAGGGCGATGTCCAACACTGGTGGCACCCCGAGTCAGGCGCTGGCGTCCGCACGCGGATCAGTGACGACCTTCTCTGGCTTCCCTTCGTTACCGCGCACTACGTCCGAACCACCGGCGACGCCGCGATCCTCGATCAGACAGTTCCGTTTCTGGAAGCCAAACCGCTCGAGGCCCAACAGACGGAAAGCCTCTCCATTCCGAGCGCTTCCCACACGGAAGGTACGCTGCTAGAACATTGCCGGCGCGACGGACCGCGACTTCCTGCACGGCTTCCTCGCACCGGACTGCGCGCGCCGCGCACCGCAGGTCGAGCGGGTGGTCGCGCTGATGCGCGAGCACGGGAGCATCGAGTACGCGACGGACTACGCGGCGTCGGTGGCCCGCCTCGCCGAAGACCGGTTCGACGCCGCGTTCGGATCCTGCGCCGATTCCCCCGCGCTGGACTTCCTGCGCGCCCTCGTGCCG
>DATASP010000002.1:0-4363 GCA_036269155.1 Candidatus Udaeobacter sp. | reverse complement strand
TTACCCGAGCGATCACCGAAGAAGCGCGGCAATGCCGCTGTTGCATTTGTGGCAGGAACACTTCGGGTTCATTAGCGACGAAGCTGTAGTATGGATCGCGGAAAAGCTCGGCTTGCCACCGATCAATATTCTCGAGGTGGTCACCTTTTACCCAATGTTTCGACAGAAGCCATCGGGCAAAACCCACATCCGCGTCTGTCGCACACTCAGTTGCGCCATGGCCGGAGGCTTCGAGTTGATGGAAGACTTGTGCACAACTCTTGGTATCCAGCGGCCGCCCGTCGGCGATGGAATGCACAATCCGATTAGGATCAACGCCGACGGCGATTACAGCGCCGAGTTTGTCGAGTGCCTGGCAAGCTGTGGCACCGCGCCAGTGTGCATGATTGGCGAACAGCTGTACGAAAACGTCGATGTGAATTCGATTGCCGATCTGTTGCGAAAACAAACATCAAACATCAAACATCAAACATCCCCTCACCCTCTCGAACACCGCTTGATTTTCAAAAATATCGGACGCCCGGATTGGACCACGGATATCGACTGCTACCTGCGGGATGGCGGTTACGAACAGTTGAAGCAGGCACTAACACTGTCGCGCGCTGACATTGTCAATAAAGTCAAAAACTCGGGTTTGCGCGGCCGCGGCGGCGCCGGATTCTCCTGCGGCCTCAAATGGAGCTTTATCAAGTCGGACGAAAAACGGCCCGTCTATTTGATTTGCAATGCCGATGAATCCGAGCCGGGCACGTTCAAGGATCGCTACATCATTCACGAAGATCCGCACCAACTGCTCGAAGGAATTTTGATTTCCTGTTATGCGCTTAATGCGCGCACAGCCTACATCTATATACGAGGCGAATTCCCAGCCGGCGCGAAGATTCTCGAACGCGCGATCGAAGAAGCGCGCACGCATAATTTCCTGGGCAAAAACATTCTCGGCTCAGGGTTCGACGCTGAGGTTTACATTCATCGCGGCGCCGGCGCCTACATTTGCGGCGAAGAAACTGGCCTTATCGAATCGCTGGAGGGCAAGCGCGGTTATCCGCGGATCAAGCCACCGTACTTTCCGGCGGTGCTCGGCCTCTACATGTGCCCGACGATCGTCAACAATGTCGAGACGCTCTGCCACATTAAACACATTATTGCCATGGGCGGATCGGAGTATGCGCGCCTTGGCCGGCCTAACAACACCGGCACTCGCATTCTGTGTGTGAGCGGTGACGTGCAGCGGCCAGGATACTTCGAAATTGAGGTCGGCGCGGTGACGATGGGCCAGTTGATTTACGAAATGGCCGGGGGCTTGAGACCAGGCCGAAAGTTGAAGGCCGTAATTCCGGGCGGCAGCTCTGCGAAAGTTTTGCGCGCCGACGAGCGATTCAAACTCAAGCAAAAGCAATCCGACGGATCGACGATCGAACGAGAAATGTCGATCGACGAGGTCCCAATGGATTTCGATTCGCTGACTGCTGCCGGATCGATGGCCGGGTCCGGCGGCGTCATCGTGCTGGACGATTCGCGCGATATGGTCTGGGTACTGAACAACATTAACGAGTTCTATGCACACGAAAGCTGTGGCCAATGCACACCCTGCCGGGAAGGCTCACTTTGGATGCAAAAAATCACTGACCGCATGTTAAGTGGCGGCGGCGTTGTGGAGGATCCGAAGACGCTCAAGACCATTGGTGACAACATCGCCGGACGCACCATCTGCGCATTTGGCGAAGCGTGCGCGTGGCCAACGCAAAGCTTTGTTGAGAAATTTCCAGAAGAATTTGCCGCGCGTGCAGAGAAGCCGATGCCCCCACCCCTTCCCCCGGAATACACGCCCCAAGAACTGATCGAAGAAGAAGAAATTCCGATTGTCCCCATGGCCCACGATCCGGGTTGGGAGAAAGCCGGCGCGAAAGGAACGATCTAGATGAAATCTCATGCTCGTGATCGAACCTTTTCGATTATGAGCAGGAGCGCGAGCACCATTACGAAAAGGTAAATGGCCGATCAAACTCCACTCCCGCAGTTGCTGAACGTCCAGATTGACGGCGAGTGGCATCAGTTTCCCAAGGGAACGCGCGTGATCGAGGCGTGCGAGCAAGCCGGGAGTTATGTGCCGCGCTATTGTTACCACAAGAAGCTCACCTCGCCGGGGAATTGCCGGATGTGTTTGATCGAAATGGGATTCCCAAGGCTCGGCCCGGATCGCAAACCGGAACTCGGCGCCGATGGCAAACCCATCATCAACTGGATACCGCGTCCACAAATTTCGTGCGCGCAGGATGTGTCTGACGGCATGGCCGTCCGCACTAATTCGCCGTTGGTGAAGGAGTGTCAGCGCGGCGTGATGGAATTTCTCCTCATCAATCATCCACTCGATTGCCCGATTTGCGATCAGGCAGGCGAATGCCGGTTGCAGGAGTTCAGTGTCGATTACGGGGATTCGAAGTCGCGTTTTCTCGAGAACAAAGTTAAGAAACCGAAGAATGTGCAGATCGGTCCGCGGGTCACGCTAGATGACGAACGCTGCATTCTCTGTTCCCGCTGCATTCGTTTCTGCCAGGAAATCGCACACGACGATGTGCTGGGCTTCGTTGATCGTGGCAGCCACACAGAGCTAACAGCGCATCCGGGCAAGCGATTGGAAAATAATTACTCTCTTAACACCGTCGATATTTGCCCGGTCGGCGCCCTCACCTCGACCGATTTTCGTTTCAAGATGCGCGTCTGGTTCCTGAAAGAAACGAAGAGCATCTGCACGAGTTGCGCCACAGGCTGTAACACCGTCATCGGCAGTCGTGAGGACGTAATCTATCGGCAAACACCCCGAGAAAACGATCACGTCAATTCCTGTTGGATGTGCGATTACGGGCGCCTCAACTTCAAATATCTCGAAGCCGAAAACCGTTTGCTCGAGCCACGGGTTCGGCTTGAGGGAAAACTGGTTGCGGCGAATTGGCCAACGGCAATCGCACAGGCAGCGCTTCAATTGAAACAGTTTGCCGGCTCCGAAATCGCCATTATTGCTTCCGGCCGCATGACCAACGAGGAGCTTTGGCTCACGTCCCAATTAGCGACTTCCTTAGGAGTTCAGCGGATCGACATTGTCCCACGGCGCGGACACGGTGATAAGGTCTTGCTCAGCAAAGATCGTAACCCGAACACAAACGGAGCGCGCTTAATTCTTGGATCGAAATCGGAACCCGGTGCGAAACTCATCGGGATTGCCGACGCCGTGCGGTCGGGACAAATCAAGGCGCTGGTGATTCTGAAAGAAAACGCGATGCATTTGGGTTTACCCGTCGAACAGCTCTCGCAGCTACCCGCGTTAATTGTGATGAATGTTTTGCCGAACGAGATGACTGAAAAAGCGACTGTTGTTCTGCCCGCGTGTGGTTTCGCCGAAAAACGCGGCTCAATGATCAACGGCAAAGGCCGGTTGCAACGACTGAATCGCGCCGTGCGACCGCCCGGAGATGCGCGCGATGATTGGGAAATCTTGCGTGGTTTGCTTCAGGCAACAGGCGGCGGCAATTCACTTTCCTCCGTTGATGACGTTTTCCGAAGGATCAGTGAAACAGTCCCGAAATTTGCCGGGTTGACTTTGAGTAAACTCGGCGACCTCGGCGTGCACATTTTGGCAATTGAAGAATTACCGGCGATGCATCCCGGTGACGAAGAAGCAATCGAGGAAGCGATTGCGATTCAGGCAAGACGCCGCGCCGTCAGGCCGGCAAGAGCATGAACTGCCGAGCTCACGAGGTGCGTCCTCCGAGGCATTTAATGCTGTAGCGTGCGCTGTCCTCAGCGCAGTCTGTGAGGTGGCGACATCGCGCGCGTTATCCGCTGAGGACAGCGGACACTACAGCATTACACCAGCGAAAAAGATCGCAGCGTTGTAAACGTGCAGCAGTTGCAACACAGTAAGATCTAGATGGATTCTTTCTTCATCTTCACGTCGCTTCTGAAAATCCTTGGCATTCTGTTTCTCGTAATTCTGCCGATGGTTTCCTACGCGGTTTACGCTGAACGGCGCGTCAGCGCGTTTATTCAAGATCGGCTGGGACCGAATCGGGTGGGACCGGCCGGGCTATTCCAGCCGATCGCGGACATGTTCAAGTTGTTGCTGAAAGAAGATTTCACGCCGCGCGCGGCAAACACGTTTTACTATTGGCTGGCCCCTTGCCTGGCAGTGATGCCGGCCATCATCACAATCGCGGTCGTTCCGTTTGGCAGCACTCTATTCGGCGTCCCGATGATCATCGCGGATGTGAACGTCGGAATTCTGTTCGTATTCGCCATCGGCTCGCTTGGAGTTTACGGAATAGTCATCGGCGGTTGGGCATCGAATTCAAAATATCCGTTCCTC
>DATASP010000001.1:0-4957 GCA_036269155.1 Candidatus Udaeobacter sp. | reverse complement strand
ACCAGCGCCATGTCGGAAAACAAATCTGTGTCGCCCGTATGATAAATCGTAGGGCCGTCGTGAATCGCGATCACGAATCCGGCCGGAGTGCCGCCATAAACCGCCGGTGCGGTTTCGTGCCTGGAAACTCCGGAGCCATGCCACGCGGGCACAAACGTGACTGCGATTTCACCTCCGAGCAGAGTGAGCGTGCCACCCATGTGCCCGGTAGTTTCAACATCCGCGAGTTCGCTCGGATAGCCGAGCGCGCTTACAATCGCCGCCGATAAATCGAATGTTGCTACCAGTTTCGCACGTGTCTTTTTCCCGATTTCAACCGCGTCTCCCACATGATCGGAATGTCCGTGCGTAACCAGAATCAAATCAATACGCTTCAATCCCGCGACTTCGTCTTTGCCCCGATCATGAACCGGGTTCGTCAGCCAGGGATCAATAAGCAGAACATGACCCTTAGGCGTAACAATCTTGAAAGCGGACTGGCCATACCAGGTGAGTTGTGTGTCCATGGCAATCACCAAACTTAAAAGGATTCGTTCGGCAAGAGCGATAAACAGGGCGCGCCGCGGTATCCGGCAACCGACGTTTCCTCATTCATCATTAATTTGTCATTCGACATTCGGCGTTCGTCATTTTATTTACGCTCGCATTTTATGGACTACGATTCCGCCCACCAACATCTCAGTGCGAGTGAAGCACGCATGGCCGCACTCATTGCGCGTTCACGGCGATATGAGACCAAGCCGGCCGTTTCTATCCGCCCATTTGACGCGCTGGCGGAATCCATCGCCTACCAACAGCTAAACGGAAAAGCCGCCGCGACGATTTGGAGCCGCGTCCGTGCGCTTTACCCCAAAAGAAAATGGCTCGATCCGAAGAAAGTCCTGGCAACACCGGACGATTTACTTCGTAGCGCCGGTCTTTCGCGCGCCAAAACCGCAGCGCTAAAGGATCTCGCTGCAAAAACGATGGACGGCACCGTGCCATCCGGTCGCGCACTTCTTCGGATGAGCGATGACGAAATCATCGCGCGCCTGACACAGGTACGCGGCATCGGCCGCTGGACGGTTGAGATGCTTCTCTTGTTCGATCTTGGTCGGCCAGATGTCTGGCCCGTCGATGATTACGGCGTGCGCAAAGGTTTCGCCAAGACCTTTGGCCGTCGAAAATTGCCCACCCCCAAACAACTGGTGAAAATGGGCGAAAAATGGCGTCCCTATCGCTCGGTTGCAGCCTGGTATTTCTGGCGTGCGCTAGACCAACCAGAGAAGTTACAACGTTAAAAGTTACAAAAGTTGCAAGGGCTGAAGTCCTCCTGTGCAACTCTTGTAATGGTAATAACCGTTTACCCTTGCGCTCTGCGCCGCGCCTCGGTAGAACGCTCACATTATGGCAATGATTCACGTTAACCGGGGCGCAACAAGCTTGGGCGTGTTTTCTGAGGAGGAAGTTCGCGAAGGCCTGCGCACTGGCCGTTTCGTTCCCGCTGATATTGGGTGGCGCGAAGGAATGGCGACTTGGCAGCCGCTCTCGCAGTTTCCAGAGTTGGGAGCCGGCGCGCCAGCTGCGCCACCCGCGCAGATCGGCGCAGTCTCCACGTCAGAAACCGCGGTGCCGCGCAGCGGCCTGCCTTGGGAGAACCGGCGGGAGCGGGGCTTTTTCAACGCGTTTGTCGAGACTCTGGTCATGGTCCTTACCAAACCGGGTGAAGCCTTCACGGTGATGAGGCGCGAGGGCGGTTTAGGCGAGCCAATCATTTATGCGCTCATCGGCGGATGCGTGGGCGGGATCGTGTCGTTTCTGTTCTCGCTCGGTTTTCAATCCATAGGCCTGTTTGCGAATCGAAATAACAGTCTTGCCGCAATGACCGGGATGGGTATCGGCTCTGCAATGATCATCTTGCTGCCTCTCTTCATCGTAGTCTTTCTTTTCATCTGGAGTGCTCTCGCGCATCTCTGCTTGATGATAGTTGGCGGCGCTAACCAATCGTTTGAAACCACATTCCGGGTCCTGGCATTTACTCACGGCTCCACTGGTCCTTTACAGATGATTCCGATTTGCGGCGGATTCATCGCCGTCGTTTGGGCGCTCGTTTGTAACTGCATCGGGTTGGCGCGCGCTCAGGAAACCGACACTGGCCGCGCAGTTCTGGCCGTTTCTTCTCCCCTAATTGTTTGCTGCGGGGGCATTCTACTCGTCGCCTTCATGTTCGGTTTGGGCGCTTGGGGCACGTCACAGCATTAGTTCAGCGAATGCGATTTTCTGTTCGGCGGCTTGCTCCGGGCGAACTTGACCACGAGCTGATTTGGTTGAGCGCCTCGGTGTTATCGCTCGGCTTGGCAGCTGTCTGGTTAACGCTCGGATTGCCGTGGCCGCATTGCGTATTTCACGCCCTTACCAGCCTGCCGTGCGTCACATGCGGAATGACGCGATGCGGCATCCAATTCTTTCACGGCCATCTTCTTGCGGCATTGCAATGGAACCCATTCGTGTTCGCGGTTCTTTGCGGTGTCATCGGGTTCGACATATACGCGCTTGCAACAGTCGTAGCGCGTACCCCTCGACTACGGATCCATCTTTCAACGCAGCGCGCGAAAAGATTTTTGCGCGTGTCAGTCATCTCCGCACTCGCGCTAAACTGGATTTACTTGCTGCTACATTGGCGCAACTTTTAGAAGCGCGGCGTCTGTTTCAAAGGTGCGGTTCAGAACAACGGAGGGATGCGGCTAGCTGCGAAATCTGTGTCCATCCGTCTCCATCTGTGGCTAATTTGGCGCCATGCGAATCCTGGTGACAGGCGGCGCCGGCTTTATCGGGTCGCATCTGGTTGAGAAGCTACTCGCTGTCGGGCATGAAGTCGTCATCCTGGACGATTTCAATGATTTTTACGATCCGCAGATCAAACACGCGAACATTGCTGGTTTCGCAAAAGACGTAACCGTTTGCCACGTCGATCTTCGAGAGAACGACTCGGTGCGAACTGTGTTTGGCCGCCAAAAGGTAGACGCCATCGTGCACCTGGCTGCCCGCGCTGGCGTTCGGCCGTCCATTCAATACCCGCGGCTTTATTACGACACGAACGTCATCGGGACATTGCATCTCCTCGAGGCAGCACGGGTGATGGGAGTTCAGCGATTTATCTTCGCCTCCAGTTCATCGGTGTACGGCGCTTCAAAGACCATCCCATTTTCCGAGGAGGAACATCTCACGCAGACACTTAGCCCCTACGGCGCCACGAAAATTGGAGGCGAATTTCTTTGCTCGACATATTCGCACCTTTACCAGATGCGGGTCGTAGCGCTGCGGTATTTCACTGTTTACGGTCCGCGACAACGTCCCGATCTGGCGATTCATCAATTCACCCGGCGCATTTACGCCGGCCAACCGATCGATCAGTTTGGAGATGGCAGCACGCAGCGCGATTACACTTACATTGATGATATTATTCAGGGCACCATGGCCGCGCTCGATTACAATGGCCCACTGTATGACGTCTTTAATCTCGGCGAGAGCCAAACGATTCAGCTGAAAGATCTCATTTTGGCGATCGGAAATGCAGTGGGGAGAAAAGCAAAAATCAATCGCGTCGCGGAACAACCTGGTGATATGCCGCGTACATATGCGGATATTTCGAAGGCGAGAAAACTGCTTGGCTACAGTCCAATAACGAAGTTGAGCGAAGGCTTGCCAAAATTCGTTGAGTGGTTTCTGCGTAATCAAAGAACGGCGTGCACGGAGTGACGCGCCCTACCGGCGAAACCACGAAGTAGTCCTCATGCATCGTCTCATTACGAGTGGGTGTGAATTATCATTTCGCCTGTAGCTGTTGTAATCTCGGCTCGTGATTTCCGAACTGCCGTTCGAGCAGCGCGCTGGTTTTATTGCCGGCCAGGCAAAATCGGGCACGACACTATTGGTGGCGTTGCTCGACAGTCATCCCGAACTGCTCGTGTTGCCCGAGGAAACAGCCTATTTCCCCACGGTCCTGACGAAATATGCGCCGCGCGGCCGCCGGGCGCAGTTTGATTATCTGACCAAGCAGTCGCTCTCGAACGTGCTGTTCGGCGGCCCGTGCAAGTGGGGCAAACGCAGTTACGCGACATTTCCTCGCGAGAAATTTCTCCAGACGTTTGAGCGCGCTGCATTTGATCCTGCGAACGCGCAGGAAGATTTGCTGGTCCTCATGGTGAAAGCTTACGCGGCTACGCTTGAGCGCTCGCTTAATACGATCACGCGCTGGGTGGAGAAAACTCCGGCCAATCGTAATCACGTCAATGCGGTCCTCAGTCGGTTTCCGCATGCAAAAATTCTCGTGACACTACGGGACCCGCGCGCCATTCTCGCGGCGCAAATCTCGCTGGAAAAAACAAGACAGACCGGACGTTTCTCTACTTACTACGTAATCGCGCATTGGCGGGTCGCTGCGAAACTGGCCAGGCGCGTCCTCGACGCGGAAGTGCCTGGACTGGTCGTTCAGTACGAACGGCTGGTGAGCGAACCAGCCAGGACGATGGAAGAAGTTTGCGGGTATCTTGGGATCGAGTTCGATCCAGACACAGTGTTGACGCCGACGAAAGTGGGTCGGTTCTGGAGTGGTAACTCCGCGGCTCGGATAAACTTTTCGCAAATCAGTACCGAACCTGTGACGCGCTGGGAACGCGAGCTTTCCCAGGATGAAATCGGATGGGTCGAATGGCATTGCCGCGATCTGATGCCCGAGTTTGGCTACGAACCGCGGCTGAGCCGACGCGAATTGCGCTATTTTGTTAGGCCGATTCGCGGCGAGCGTCCGCGAGAGTATCTCAAATCGCGAGCGTACTCACTGCGCGACGATTGGATTCGAGGCGCAGCCTAACGCGTCTGACTTGCAATTCGTGGTAAGCAAGCCATAATGAGCGCGAGATGTCGGGAATCTTCTTCGATCTTCCGAGCGTCCGGTTCCTACAACGATTCAGATTTC